>CAZGZM010000337.1:0-2514 GCA_964529955.1 uncultured Thermotogaceae bacterium | reverse complement strand
CACCTCCATTAAAAATGATATTTTTTTCCTATATCTATAGTATAACTTCTGTATATCTGTTCCAAAAGAAATAAAATGCACATTTCATGAGTAAACGTCATTCTAGATAAAGCTAATTTGTACCATTTCTTCTCGAGAATCCTTGGACTGAACCCATAGGGACCCCCGACTAAAAAAACAATTTTGCTTCTACTATTGTTAAAGATTAAATTTATTTTTCTGTTAAATTCAATCGATGTTAATTCATTTCCCCTCTCATGTAATATAAAAACTTCCTGATCATAGGAAATATTTTTCAAATACAAATCCGCTTCTCTTTCCTTTATTAACTCAGGAGAGAGGTTTTTATAATTTTTTAGAGGATAATATTTTATATCAACATCAAAAAAACCACTCAACCATTTTTTATATTGGGCTACACCTTCAATTATATACCTTGAATTCGGTTTTCCCGTAGCATGTATTTCAATTTTTATCATAGACACATATCCCATCTATAAATACACTGATTATATCAGAATAATTCAAATCACTCATAAAATCTTCTGAAATATTTGTTACCAAACTAAAATCAGCATTTATTCCTACCTTTATTGAATTTCTGATTTGTCCATTCCCGAAATTCAAATCATTTTCATTTTTTATCTTATCTTTATTAAAATAATCAACTCGATTAATTTTATTAGAAGAATGTTTTTTAATTCTTATTGGTTGAGAGTTCTTTATTAATTCTAGTAATTTATCTTCTGTTTTTAAAAAAACCATAGTTGTTCCTGTTATTAGCTTTCTTCTAAGTATATAATTCAAGTTTACATAATCATCTAACAAAGAATCGCTTTTTTTATAAAAAATAGTATCTACTGACCCTGGGATAATAATAAATCCTGATCCATCAATACTAATTTTAGAATCTCTGTATTCTTCTCCAATATAACTATATTTTCCTCCAGAAATACCTATGTTAATGATTTCTTTAGAAAAATCTCCATTTGATTTGCACTTTATTCGATATACTTTATTTATAAAAAAGTCGTAATCTTCACTCATTAGATTTAATTAATATATTATTTTCAAGCACATAATCCTGATCAAATTTCTCTATTCTTAAATAATGTTCTGCTACTTCACATAATGCTCTTTGAGGAATCAAACCAATAATCTCGCTTCCTATAATTTGAACTCCATATCTTTCTGCTTCGTTTTTAATTACTTCAAATACTCTGTGAATAGGAGTTTTTTTATAATTAGTTAAATTCATAGAAATCTGAACTATTCCCTTTTCTTCTAGTTTAAATCCCAAAGCCTTCACGTACCTAAAGCCACCACTTATATGTCTTACAGCCTTAGCGATTTTTTGAGCTATTTTCAAATCATTCGTATTCAAATTAACATTAAAAGCTATGAGTGGTTCTCTACATCCAACTGCAGTAACACCAGCAGTTTCATGCACAATATCTGGACCATAATCTGGTTTCCATTCATCAAGTTTAATCTTTTCAGAAAAATTTTCAAATTCTCCCTTCCTAATATTTGATAGATTTTTTCGATAGGAAGCCTTTGCAGATTTTTCGTATAAATAAACTGGAATATTTAACTCTTTTCCTATTTTTTCTGCTAATTTGTTTGATATATCTATACATTCTTCAACACTTGAATTCAAAATGGGGATTAGAGGAATTACATCTGTTGCCCCCATTCTCGGATGTTCGCCATGGTGGTCTTTTAAATCAATTAATTCAGAAGCTTTCTTAGTCATAAAAAATAGAGCCTCTAAAACATCATTGGGTTCTCCAGCGAGGGTTACAACTGATCTATTGTGATCCTTATCGCTTGAATAATCAAGGACCCAAACCTTACCGGTGTTTTTTGCTTGTTGAACAATTTCTTCAATAATTTTCTCGTTTCTGCCTTCACTAAAATTTGGTACTGATTCAATTATTTTCAAAGTTCTCCCTCCATAAAGAAAGATATCCAAATCATTATAACAAATTTATATTTAGTTTCAACTAATAATTATTTATTCATAATACTCAATTATCTTCGTAATCAAGTACCCTTTTTTTAAGGCTACAAAAATTACAAATTTCCTGAGTAGTTGGATAACCACATATGTTACATATATTCTCATTTATGATTTTTTCTTTCTTTTCAGGTAACAAATTTGATTTGTTTCTATAAAAATCAAAAAGCAATTTATGCTTCGATCCTCTCATTATTTCTTCCAGAGTTGAAAGAACATGTTTATATTTACTTGAAGATGCCCCCTTTGAAAGAGGGCAATCATAGTCAACATAATCAATTCCATTTGAAATATTATAAACAGCAACCTCTCTATCAGTTAAGTATATAAGAGGTTTTACTTTATCAACTAATCTTTTAATATCCTTTTCTAATTTCGGAAATTGTCTTTCTAAATAATCCAATTTCCAATTCAAAATATTTCCAAATAAAAGAGCTGCCTGATGTTCCAGGAGATCTTAATGGCGACAAGATAGTATCTGATGATGAGCTGAT
>CAZGZM010000336.1:0-2516 GCA_964529955.1 uncultured Thermotogaceae bacterium | reverse complement strand
GGGGGAGATATTATAACATTAGAAGATATTACTAAAATTCAATCTGGACTTGTACTAGGAAGAAAAAAAGCAAAAAAAGTAGAAACTGAAAAGTTTAAGTATTCTCTTTTGACCTTGAAAAGTATTCATCCCGATGGATATATTATGGATGAATATCTAGATGAATTTTTAAGCAAAGAAGAATTAAAAGATAAATACTTAACCAGGAAGGGAGATATAATAATAAGATTGAGTGCTCCTCACAGTTCTATTTATATAGATGAGAATCATATCAATATTTTAGTTCCTTCTCTTTTTAATATTATTCGACTCAGGAGAAAGGATTTTTACCCGGAATTTCTTTCTATTTATCTCAATTCTGAAAAAATCAAAAAGATTTATAAAATGAATTCCTTTGGCTCTGCTGTTGAGATAATTCAAACATCACTGATAAAAAAATTGAATATAGCTAATTATAATCTCGATCTTCAAAGGAAAATTATTAGAATTAACCAACTTAGAATAGAAGAGAAATTACTTACAAAGGAATTGTTGGAAAAAAAGAATGATCTTTACCAGGAAATTTTCGATAAGGTATTTATTTAGGAGAAAATATGAACGTATATGAAAACACAAAGAATTTCTTAGATAAAATAGTAGAAAAGATAGATAAATCTTATATTCAAAATATTTTCCTTTTCATAATTACAGTAAAATACATCGATATTATCGAAAGAATGGATGAATTATCGCTATTTGAAGCAGAGAGTGATTCAAAAAAAAGTCTCAGAAATATTTCCTTTAAAATTGAAAACAAATACAAGTTTTTCAGAGGGCTTTCCATACACTTGGATACAGAATATGAAAGGCTTCCATTAACAGAAAAAGAGAAAAAAACACTTATTAATGATATTATCAGAACAGTAAGAATTTTAAATATAGCAGATTTTATAAACGGGAGAAAGATGAATGAACTTTCAGAATTTCTAACAAAAAATATTTCTAATGAAAATGATTATCCAATTAATACTCCTGTTGAGATTAATAGACTTTTAGTGAATTTAATAAGAATTGATAAACCATCTGAGGTATGTGATCCATTTTGTGGATCTGGTATGTCCTTGATTAACCTGTACAAAAGGAATTTAAATCAACAATTAAATATTTACGGACAGGAAAAAGATGAAAAAACATATTTCTATTGTTTGATGAATATGTTCATAAACGACATTTTAAACTTTGTAATAAAACAGGGAGATACTGTTTTAGAACCAAGGTTTATTTCTAGAAAAAATGCTTTAAAAAAATTTGATATTATTCTTTCAGACACTTTAGGAAATTATGATAATTGGTCTGAAAAATTTGAATTAAATGAAAGAGAAGAGATATTTGATTCCTTTGGAAGATTCATTTTTGGAATTCCTTCAAAAAAAAGAGGAGAATATGCTTTTTTACTACATGTTTTACATTCATTAAAGGATAGCGGAAAAGCATTTGTTATTATTCCTCATGGAATTTTATATAGAGGAGGAAATGACGAAAGAATAAGAAGAAATCTCGTTGAGACAAATTTAATTGAATCTATTATTGGACTTCCGGAAAATCTTCTTTCCTGGACTAAAATTCCGGTTATAATTATTGTCTTAAATAGAAAAAAGTCCTCTGATAGAGTTCTTTTCATAGATGGGTCCTTCAAAGATAAATATAAACAAACGCGCACTAAAAATGTTTTAGAGAATGAAGACATAGAAAAAATTACTGAAACCTTTCTTTATAAAAAAGAAATTGAAGGTTTCTCAAAACTAGTTCCACAAGAGCAAATCACATACAATGATCATAATTTAAGCCTTTCATTATATATTCATTCTGGTAATCAAAAAAAGAATGTAGACATAGATGCATTAAAAAGGAATATTTCCAATATACAGGAAAGATTAGATATTGTTAACAAAAAGCTAAAGGATGAACTTGATTCATTTGGTTTATAAAAATATATAGAGATAATTATAAAGAATAAACAATAATATTTATATCAACTGTTAGGAGGTTACAATGGGAACAAAATATGTAGATACTGAATTATATAAAGAGTACATATCACGTATAAATACTGTTCTTGATTATATAGAAGTCAACCTTTCAGAAAAACTTACTCTGGAACAATTAGCAAATGTTGCAAACTTTTCTCGTTTTCATTTTCATAGAATATTCTATGCTTTCATTGGAGAAACCTTATCTCAATTTATATGGCGAGTAAGATTATCAAAGGCTGCAGATCTTCTAATTAATAATAGAAACAAATCAATGACCGACATTGCTCTTGAATGTGGATTTTCCAGTTCATCCTCCTTCAGTAAAAGTTTCAGTAAAAAATTCAACTTAAGTCCAAGTGAATGGAGAAGAAGTAAATTATCAGAAAGCAATCTGAGTAAAAATAATAGCAATCATGAAAAAGAAAAGAAAGATTCCTCTCTCTATAATTTTAATGTAAATCAATTCAAAGGGAGGATGAAAAATATGTTAGTTAGTAATGATGT
>CAZGZM010000335.1:0-2518 GCA_964529955.1 uncultured Thermotogaceae bacterium | reverse complement strand
ATAATTTTCTTACTATTAACTTTGAATTGAAAATGAAATTAAGAAAAATAGAATCTACGGAAAAGATTACGGGTGGTCAGTTTTAGGTTATATATAATGAATCGAATTTATTTTTTATGTTCTTCCCTTAAATCATTAGCATCAACTAGTTTTTAACTGTTAGTTATTAGCTGTTAGCTTTATAAAGAGCATAGGGATTTTCTGGGGAAAACAATTTCTAATTTTTTCCAGATGCCAAACACACGACACTAATTTTCTATTATCAATTTTTTTCATTAGCGTCATTACCTCTTTATCATCATTTTTATGCTATCGAAGGATAGCAACATATCCTATTTAGAAGATACTGCGACTATAAGCTGAATTTCCACAGGAGCATTACCCGGAAGCGAAGCAACTCCAATCGCCATTCTACTTCCAATACCTTGCTTTCCTATTTTCTCGTATAAATATTCTGAAGCAAAATCAGCTATTTGAGAGTGTGCCTGAAATCTTTCTTCTGCAGCAATATAAACAGTTAGTGTAACTATTTTTTCAAGTAATTCATCTTCTGCGAGGGAATTACGTGCTGCGGTAAGTGCGTTGCTTACAGCTAATCTCACTGCTTCTCTATATGAACCAATAGGTTCAGAATCTTCGATTTTTCCTTTAAACATAAGAACTCCATTATATCTTGGAGTCATTCCAGAGGTATAAATAAGATTTCCGTATCGGGATGCAGGGATATATTTCCCCTGAGGAACCAGTGTATTTTTCATTTTCTATATCTCTCAATCAGTTTAATTGCCCGTTTAATTGCGTTCACAGCTGCTTCATGATCCTGAGAGAAATTGATACGAAAACAATCAGTGAATTGATACCCAAACTCTGTCCCCGGAGTAACAGTTACATTTGCCTGAAGTCTTAGAATCTTCACAAAATCTTTCATAGAAACCTTCAAATCTGGAACTTTAACAAATAGATAACTTCCAGCCTCTGTAGTTCTGGCTTTTACACCTTCAACAGAACGAAGTAATTCTAACAAATCATCTCGAATTTTTTGGTGTGCCAATATTCTCTCTTCCATCCATTCCTTTGATTCGTTAAACCATAATTTCAGCACTCTCTGACTATAACCACCCGCTCTCAAAGACACTATTGCTTGCAGTTTTTCCATTCTTGCAATAATTTTTGGAGAACCAAAGGCAACTCCTAATCTGTAACCACTTAAAGATTCTGTCTTAGAAGGGCCGATAATTGTGATTAAATTGTCCAGTTGAGCATCCTGAGCGCATAAATGTGTATAAATTCTATTATCAAATATTTGTCTGGAATACAATTGATCAGCAATAACTGAAATTCCATATTTTTTTGCAAGTGAAGCAATGGATTTAATTTCATCTTGTGAATAAATCACACCTGTAGGATTATTTGGATTAGAAAATAAAAATACTTTAACCCCCAATTTGAAAACATCTTCAAGTTGATTTAAGTCAAGACCCGCACTCCGATCAGATCCAAAATAATCTAATGTTAGTGTTATTATTTCAGCATCAAAAAACTCCGCAATTTTTCTATTGGCAAAATAATCTGGAGCAACAATAGCAACCTTATCTCCCCGTCCAATCATTGAACCCATAGCTAAAAAAAGCGCTCCCTGAGTTCCCGGAGTAATAATAAGTTGGTTGTCAGCAGAAATAGAAGTCCCTGTGAATTTAGAGAGTTTTTCCGCTACATCCTTCCGGATAATATCTTTACCTCTATATTCTGTATAGGCCTGCTCTCCGCCTAAATTAACCCCCGATATAAATTCTTCAAGCGTTCCGGGAATCGGTACAAATGCATTTACATCCCCATGAGAAAAGTCAACAAACTTTCCAGGAATTTTATCTCCTATAAATGCAATTTCATTTACAACCTGCCGAATCTCTTGCCCTGGAGCATTATCAACTCCAAGTTTTGAAAATTTTTCATTTAATAGATCCATTATCATGTCTTCCTTTCAATATTTATTTAAAAACCTCGGTTAAAAAAATCATAGCATGATGAAATAGCGTTGTCTAATCCAAAAAAATATATGATTGTATAACAAAACGTTTATACTTTAAAAATTTTCGAATAATCATACTTTCATTTGCCCAAAAAATAGATAAAGGCTATACTTAATGGATACATATCACTAATATTTTAATGAAAAAGGTGATTCTAATGTTAAAAAATATGGAATATGTTTATACTGTATATCAAGAAAAGAGTTTTTCTAAAGCAGCTAAGAAACTTTTCATATCCCAACCAGCTCTAAGTGCAGCTATCAAAAAAGTGGAATCAAAAATACAACTTCCAATCTTTGACAGAAGTTCCAATCCAATACAGTTAACCCCAGCAGGAAAATATTATATTAAATCAATTGAAAAAATAATTGAAATACAAAGGGATATGAAAGCATATTTCAATGCTGTTGCAGATGAAAAAAAAGGTTCTATAAATATCGGAAGCGCTGCTTTTTTTTGTGCGCATATTTTGCCTAAACTGATTCAGG
>CAZGZM010000334.1:0-2526 GCA_964529955.1 uncultured Thermotogaceae bacterium | reverse complement strand
GTAAATTCTTTTAATGATGACAAAGAGAATATCTTCGTAATTACTTCTGATCATGGAGGCCACGAAAGATCTCATGGGACCTCAAAGGATAATGATATGACAATACCATTAATACTCAGTGGAAAAAATATGGACAAAATAAATTTTAATACATTTAATATCATGGATATCGCACCAACAATTACAAAATTATTTAATATCGAATCCCCCAAGGAATGGAATGGAAAATCATTAATTTAGAAGCCGTTTTCTAAAGAGTTCATTAAATTATTTCTTATTGCCATTATTTTACCAATGTTTTTTTACATCTTTTAATAATTGATATGTTATTCTTTTTTTAAAACTATAAAAGGATGGTTTTACTTATAGAAAAACATACTGTTTATATTGCAGATGATGATAAGAATGTTTGTGAAATCTTAAAAAGTCAACTTCAGAAAGATAATTATTTTGTAGAGGTTTTTTATTCAGGAGAAGCTCTTTTATCCAGATTTAATTCGGAAAAATCCGATTTGATTATAACGGATATAATGATGCCAAATATGTCAGGATACGATCTATGTAGAGAAATCAGAAAAAAAAGTGATGTTCCCATAATTATGCTATCGGCAAAAGGGGAGGAAATTGACAGAGTGCTAGGTCTGGAATTGGGATCGGATGATTACATTTCAAAACCCTTCAGTTTGAGAGAAATTTCTGTAAAGGCAAGAAATATTCTAAGAAGAAGATTCAACAAAGTACTTAATAATACAAATGATGAAATATCCTGTAAAGACCTTCAAATAAATGAAAAAGAAAGATGGATAAAAATAAACGATCATGAATTAAAAACAACTAAAAAGGAATTTGATTTATTGCTGCTTCTTGTAAAAAACAAAAACATTGCCTTTTCACGTGAAAAAATAATCGAAATGATTTGGGGTTATGATTATATGGGGGACACTCGTCAGGTTGATCATATAATTAAGAGATTAAGAAAAAAATTACTTCTTATTGAATCGGAATTTAATATTCAAACAATTTGGGGTTATGGTTATAAGGTAAGTGATTATGAATGAAGATTAGAAATAAACTTCTTCTATCAAATATTTTTATCACAATTTTTTCGATGATTATTTTATCCGTTTTTTTGGGAAGTTTCTTTAGCAATTACATTGAAGGTGACATAAAAGAAGATCTCGCTAAAATAAACAGAGAAATTATTCTATTGATAGAGTATGGAAAAATAGATATCACTTCTGATAAAATTATTAAAGGTAATTATGATTATTTTTCAAATTACTCCTATTTACCATCAATAAGTTTCATTGTTGATTTGGAAACATCTGAATTATTTGAATTTTATGAAAAAGATTACAAAGAAATTAAACAAAATAAATTCGATCAAACCTTTGAAATAGAAAATATATTGAATAAACAAACCGATGAATTCTATACAATAAATATTTCTGATAAGCCATACCTTGCCTACAACAGTACTCTAGATGTCACTATCGAGGGTGAAGATTTCTCATTGTTAATTTTCAGCATGATTTACAGAGGAGAAATTGTAAAAATAATTAATAGTATTCTAATTATTGTACTTGTTGGTATAATTATTGCCAGCATAATAATTATCATCTTGAATAGATACTTTGAAAAAACTTTGACAAAACCAATTAAAACATTAGTTAATGTAACAGAAAAAATTTCCAGAAGACAATTTGATGAAAAGGTGCGGTTAAAAACTAAAGATGAATTTGAATACCTTGGTAATGCAATTAACAGTATGTCCGAAAAACTAAAAAAACAGGATATTGAACAGAAAAAATTTTATGAAAATGTATCTCATGATATAAAAACTCCCCTTACTGTTATCAGTGGCTATGCTCAAGGGGTAAAAACAAAAATCTTTGAAAATCCTGATGAATCTCTGGATAAAATAGTCAATGAATGCAACAAATTAAAAAATCAACTTGAAGATGTTATTTTTCTGAGTAAATTAGATACAATAAAGGAGACCGATTACTTCAAAAAATGTTGTCTGAATGAATTAATTTCTGATTCTTTAGATAATCTTGATAGTCTTATAATACTAAAGGAAATTGATATTATCTTTGAACCAAAGGAAGAAATCTACATAAAGGCTGATAAGAAAAAATTTAAAAAAGCACTGATAAACATATTATCAAACTGTATTAAATACACTAGAGATTCAATATACATAAAAATAATAAAGAAAAAGAAGAATATTGAAATAAATATTTCTGATAATGGAAATGGTTTTGCGAATAAAATACTTTATAATGCCTTTGATCGTACCTTTATTGGAGAAAAGGGTGGTACAGGAATTGGATTATCAATAATAAAAAGAGTCATAGAAGACCACGATGGCGAGATAAAACTCTTCAACAAACCCGAAGGCGGAGCCTCTTATTCGATTCTTATTCCATATTTAAGTTAAACTGCATTTTTTGCCAACACTTTGCCATTTTTTTTACAAAATTCTACAAAGAAAATCTATTAAAATATAACCACATCATTTTT
>CAZGZM010000333.1:0-2544 GCA_964529955.1 uncultured Thermotogaceae bacterium | reverse complement strand
TTTTTTCAAATTAAGTAAATACTAAACTGAAGAATCAAAAAGTACATTTATTTTTCTTAGAGTAGATAATAATAAATATTTATTGGGAAATAGCAAAAAGGGACTTTCACTAATGTATAGCGATTGTTCCTTTCTTTAAAAAATTAGATAGTTTACAGATATTTATTCAAAGTTCTTTTCTGAATAAGTCTCTTAAGCCACCATGCAGCAAATATCAAACCAATAGCTAAAATAATGATAAAGATATTTTCAAAAATTATTGTGCTTTTATCCATTATAAAGATTACAAACTCTGACTTGTCAGTTATTCCGCTCATATACTCCATTAAAATGAGAAAACCTCCAAGAGTTATAATTGGCGCAATGATATAAGCTATAACGATCAGAGACAGTTTATTCTTTCTCATAGCAACATTGTAAGCCTTCATTATAAGAGGTACTGTAACCAGTGCAATTAAACCAAATAGAAAAATAGTTGAATTTTCGATATTCGTTCTGAAAAAATCACTGTTAATATCGAAATTCCTGATAAAATCATATATCTGAGCAATAAACAAGTAAATAATAAAGTATTGAAAACCCGATAATTCATAAGTCAAAAAATTATTTTTAGCTCCATGAGCATTTATGACTTCAGTTATAAAATTTTCCTTATCTTCTCCTATTACTTCTTTAAGTGGTCTGCTGTTCTGCTGAGCTTGAGCAAAAATATCCAGTATCTCCTCTTCAATTTGCTTTTTTGAATAATTATTCATATTCGACATTTTAACGCTTAGCATAACATCATCAAGACAATCCCTATATTCTTTATTCAAAAAGGAATACTTTCGTTCTCTCCTTCTTCTTAAAATGAAGACAAATAAAACTGATAAAACCGCAAGCGAAACTACAAAAATCGCTACAACTATCATACCCGTTGTTGCGCCACTATTCTTTGATGCGTTGTATAAATAGATTATCACTGTAATTATTAAAACAACAGATAAAAGCAACGATGAAAAAAACAGAATTTTGGTGTTTTTATTCATTTTCTCTTTCAATGTTCTTACCTCCTTCTTCACTGACAAATTTATCCACAATTATTTTGATCTCATTCCATTCACTTTCGAAGGATCTTAAATACTCTCTTCCGCTTTCAGAAATATTGAAATATTTTCTGGTAGGACCAAGAGGAGATTTTCTCTTTGTCGAATTAATCAATCCTTTTTTCTCGAGTCTTATAAGTATCGGATAAATTGTCCCTTCATTAATCTTTTTATATCCTCCCTTAAGTAGGTCTTCACATATCTTATAACCATAGGTCTCTTCTCTCTCAATTAGCTTTAAAATACATCCTTCAAGCAATCCCTTCAATATCTGTGAGTTATTTATGATATCACCCCTCACTACATTGCAATGTAAAGTAGTAAAATAATTATACATCCACTACTTTGTATTGTCAAGTAGTGGTTTTAAAAAACCAGCAAATACTCTAAATTTAATTTTTCATAACCATCAAAATCTATTGTAGATCACATTATTGAAGGAAAAAAATTTTTTTAATGCAATAAACTTTCACTCATATTCCTGACTAATTCTCAAAAAGCAAATAAAAAAAATCCTTTCTCTTGAATATAAAATAAAAGTAGTATAAAATTCTTAAAGGTTAGAACAGTTATAAATAATATTTTTGAAAGAAGTGATTAGGATGAAAAACGAATGGGTTAATAAGAAAGATGAATTTGAAATTATAGATGTAAGAAAAGCGACAAGCAACTTTCTCCCTGGTCTATTAATGAGGGCTCAAAAGGTATCAGTTGGAAGGGGAATCTGTGTAATACAGACCTTTGAACCCAAACCCCTTTACTCCGCAATGGAAGACCTTGGATACGAATCTCATACAGAAAAAATTTCAGAAAATGAATATAGAGTGTATTTTTATCGAATAAAAGAAAAAGAAATCACCTATAAAAACAGCGCTGATATGCCCTTTAAACCTACTGCCATTTTAAATTACAAAAAAATCGACAACGATCTCGCAAAAACCGTAGTGAATTTTTGGGAATTGATATGGGAAAAGAAAGATTCTGCAATAGATTTAAAAACTAAATTACTGTTATCAATGAGCAATGCTGTTGGTGCATTAAGATTCAGACAGGCGACCAGAGAAATGATTAAGTCTTATTCATTAGGAACTACAGTTGCAGAACTAGATGAACTATTCTCACTATTCGCATGGAATCAGGGAATTGGAAATTTTTCGTCTGAAATAGGACCATCTCCCCTTTATAAAGCTTATCAACATATAAAAATGAGAGAAAATTCCGGAACACCGAAAATGGACATAATTAATGAATTGCTGGAGAAATTTGGAGATAAAAACCCTAGTGTAAAAACAGATTAGCCTGAAAAAACAGTAACTACAAATTGAGAAAAACCCAGATGCTTAGGATTCTAACAAAGAAGAATTACTATTTTTTATAGTATCTAAATTCTCCTCTTCATGGGAGCCATACGAAATCATGAAATTATCTTGGAACGTGCTAATTTCAAAACAGATTTCTA
>CAZGZM010000332.1:0-2551 GCA_964529955.1 uncultured Thermotogaceae bacterium | reverse complement strand
TGCATAAACTTCCAAGAGCAACAATTCCTACAGTTCTTCTCGCACTCGAACCTTCAGCATATATTCTCAAATCTTTATTTCCATATTTTTTATAAGCTGCATAATCTGCATGCCCTGGTCTTGGAACGGTTCTAATATTACTTCCCTCAGGATAAGTTCCACGATTTAAAATTCTCATAACGAGGGGCATATTTGTTGTGAATCCCTTCCAAACACCTGATTCAATTTGAACTTCATCCCTTTCCTGTTTCATTCTTTGCCCTCGACCATAACCTATCTGCCTCAGTTTTAGATCTCTGTTTATTTTTTCAATATCTGGAGAAAATCCAAAGGGAAAATTCTCTATTATTCCATAAATTGCAGGACCATGGGAATCGCCCACTATTTGAACTGAAAGATAATTTGTTATCAACATAAAACACCTCTATATTTTTTCTACATACCAATTTGGAATATAAGATTTAAGGTTATCGTAAGTATCAAGCATATAATTAATATTGTTCATCATAATTTTTATTTCCTGATTCCCGAATTTTAAAGCCCAGGGAATACTTGCTAAAGAATTAACTGCCATATAAAATACTAAAAGTCTAAAGAACTTTTCTGGTACCTCATTATCAAAATATCCGTTAATCTGTCCCGAGGCAAATAATTCGCTTGACTGTGCAGACCAGATTATTCTGTTGAATTCATCCCAGGGATCTCCAAAATCGAAACGATTGAAATCTATTATTCCAAGATCATTCTCAGGACTTATAATCATATTTCCTACATGATAATCTCCGTGATTAAAGGTTTGTTCTCGATTTTTTAATAAACTTCTATTTTCTTCTATATAATCCAATATCTTATTCTGAAAGGGTATTTCTATACCGCATTCCTTAAAATAATAAATTTTTTTATCAGTTTTTTGATTGTATCTCTCTTCCCAATTGATAAGATTCTTCTTAACAGGTAAAGAATGAATTCTCTTCAATATTCTTCCTGATTTAGTTCCCAGGTCGTATTGTTTTCTTTTATCTAAAAGGAAAATTTTATCTTTAGCCTGGAACCCTTCCACCCACTTTAAAATCATATATACCTTGTTATCATCAAGAGAAATTCCAAAACTAACCGGTTCATTCATAAGAAATCCAAGTTTAGAAATTTCCTTTAAAAAATTGTATTCCTCTTTTTTCCTATCTAAAATTGATAAATCAGAAATTCTTAAAAGAAATTTATCTCCATCCGAATCTTCAAAATAAAATTTTTCATCCAGAGACCATCCCAAATTTATTTTAATTATCTTTGAAAATTTCTTTATTTCCGGAATATTATACATTGAGAACTCCCAGTAAATAGATTCGTTATAACTATGAAAATTTCTTTATATCTTAAGCAAAAGCTTATTGATAGTAGTTTATCATAAATTATATCTATCTTTTTTTGAATAAAGATAAGTTTTATATCCTATAAAAGATCTTTTAGTTTATTATTTTTTTTAATTCTAAGCAAAATATAAGGTTTATCTAAGCTAATTCTAAGAAATGAATATTATTATTAATCAAACGATACTTATAGGAGGTATGGGTAAATGAAAAAAACATTAGTAATATTATCATTGTTAGTATTTATGTCTTTCAGCATATTTGGAGCAGTAGTATCATCGGAAGATGAAGCAGGTATTTATTTAATGAGCGAAGAAGAAAAATTAGCTAGAGATGTATATTTAGAACTCTATGACATCTGGGGATTAAAAACTTTTGCAAACATAGCAAAAAGTGAGCAGGTTCACATGGACGAAGTTGCTGAACTGGTAGAATCATTCGGATTGGAAAACCCAGCATTATCCGGAGTTGGAATGTTTGTAAATGAAGAATTACAGGATCTTTATGATAGCTTAATTTCACAGGGAAGTGTATCTTTAGAAGAAGCTATTAAAGTTGGAATTGCAATTGAAGAATTGGATATTAAAGATCTTCAGGAACTTATTGCACAGACAACCGATGAAGAAATAATAGAAGTATATTCAAATTTACTTTCAGGTTCTTACAATCACCTTGAATCTTTTACAAAACAGCTCAGCAGATATGAAAACGATGTAACTGGAAACGAAGAAAGAGGACAGGCTTATTCGTCAAATAATCCTGGAAGAAATTATGCAAACAGTGTAAATAACAGCTCAGATACAAAAACAAACGGCAATGGAAATTATGGAGAACCGAAACTCGAATCCGAACAAAGAAACAATGAAAAGGAAGATTGTGAAGATTGTACAACAGAAGAAAATAACTATCTGAATCAGAGAAACTATAGCGATAATCAAGATTCTTCTCAGGGATTTGGAAACAGATATTCGACAAATAATACAGATTCAAATATTTCAGGAAAATATGGAAATTATAGATCAGACCAGGAATTTAAGCAGAGTGGTTTGTCTCAAAACAATATGAATACCAGAAACGGAGGATATGTTTCACAGAGCGATTGTCAGATGACTGGAAATTTCTCTCCAAGATTTCAACAAAATTCAGTTAGTGGTTATGGAAATCAACCAAATTCAAATCAAATG
>CAZGZM010000331.1:0-2557 GCA_964529955.1 uncultured Thermotogaceae bacterium | reverse complement strand
GAAGAAAAAATTAAGATAAAAAAGGTTTTCAGAGAAATTATTGTTGGAAAAAGAGGTCCTATTGAAAATTTTAACTGTTATATGTTAAATAACAAAAATCAGAAATTTTATATAAGTTGGAAAATCTTGTATGAAAAGAACGAAAAAGGAAGTATAGAAAGAATAATTTGTTATGGAAGAAACTTATCTTCACCAAAAGAGAGAAACGATGAAAATAAAAAAACTTTAAAAAAATTAAAAGAGAGCCGAAATGAAGGGAAATTCTTCAATAACTTTATTTCAATAAAAGAAAATCTTTCTATAGGAGATTTTTTACAAAAAACAGTCGATTTAATTCCCGGTGCAAAAGAAGTTCCTTCAAAAACATACGCAAAAATCAAATATAAAGAAAAAGAATATTTAAAAAATTCTTGTAAACAAATTCAGGACTCATATAAAAAAGATATCAAAGTTAAGAATAAAGTGGTTGGATATATTGAAATCGGTTATTGTGAAAAGATCTCTCAGAAAAGAGATATTGCATTTATTAGAAACGAAAGAAATTTTATTAGTGAACTGGCAAAGAGAATTGAAAAAAATATTGAACTGAATCAAACAAAAAAAGAACTTACTCATACTCAAGACACTTATAAAATTGCTATAGAGAATAGCAACACTGGTGTTTGGGATTGGAATTTTAAAAATGGAGAAATATCACTTTCAAAGGAATGGAAAACTCAGCTTGGATATGATGAGAATGATAAGATAGATGAATTTAACTTTTCAATAACGAATATGCATCCTGATGATAGAGATAGAGCAATAAAGATGCAAAACGATCTTCTTCTTGGAAAAATAAAGGAATATAATCTTGAGTACAGATTAAAATGTAAAGACGGATCATATAAATGGATTTTATCAAAAGCAAAGGTCAGTAAATGGGATGAATTTGGTAATCCAGAAAGGATAACTGGTACTCATTCAGACATTTCCCAATTAAAGAATCTTCAACTTGAACTGGAAAAACAAGCAGTAATGGATAGTCTTACAGGACTTTATAATCATAGATTACTTGTACCAAAATTTGAATACGAATCTTCTAGATCAAAAAGATACAACAATCCATTTGCAATAATTATGATAGATATTGATAATTTCAAAAACATTAATGATACAAAGGGTCACCTTAAAGGAGATAAAGTTTTAAAAATGGTAGGAGAAATTATTAAAAACAATATCAGAAAAATTGATATACCTTTCAGAATAGGCGGAGATGAATTTTTAATAATGCTACCATCGACTAATTTAAATTCTGCAAAATCTCTTCTGAGCAGAATAAAAAAAGATTTATCGGATTTGGATGCTGAAATAACTATAAGTGCAGGTATAAAAGAATGGTCTGGAGAATCATTTGAAAAGGTATTCAAATCCGCTGACGAAAAATTGTATACAGCTAAGGGAAAGGGTAAAAATAGAATAGAATTCTAATTTTTTTTAAGATTTTATTCCTTTTATCAAACATAAAAAATAAAACTAACAACGCAGTATATAGAATTGTTTTTGTTATCCTGCCGTACTTTGAAATGATTAATATTTCTCAAGAAAGATTTATGGTGTAATGGAATATCACTGCAAGTAATATACTTCTATTACTTTTCAAGTATAACCATCCTGTTAAAAAAGAAATAATTATTATATCATAAAAAATAGCCAGAAATTTTTTGTGAAAAAACCCAGTGAATTCTGATAGCTTCCATTTATAAAAAATAATGGAATATGCCAGACTGCCCATAAAGCAGCTACAATTATTTGAGCTTTTAAATAGCTGATTTTATTTAACAAAGAATCAAATGCAACTCCCCTCCACGCTAACTCCTCCGGGAGAGGCCCAAAAATAAATAAAAACAAAACATAAAGAATTCCACCAGAAATTATTTCATCACTTAATATTAAAAATTTCTTTTATGTTGCTGCTCTGAAAAAAAAATAATCTATTGTATTTGAAAGAATGAGAATTGCAAAGGGGGCTAATAATACTAAGATTAAATATTTTATATTCTTCCTCTTTAAATTAAATAATCTTTTAAAATAATCTTCACGATAGTTTCTGTCTTTTAATATAAATAAAAATATTAATAAGCCTATCAGAGGACCTATTCCACCCAGACTAATTAATAAAGTTGAATTTACATTTCCTTCTATAGAAAGAAAATTACCTGAAAACCATACTATCCATGAATAACCGAAAGAAATTAAGTAAAATACGATTAATTTCATAATCACCTCATAAAAATAAATATATATATACTACAATACAGTAAATGTATATAGTCAAACAAAGTCTTTTATTAAAAAAGTTTATTTAATTACCTTTTGATTATTATGAAATATATAAATTACTAAAACTATTATTGTAACTGAGAATCCTAAAGAAGCCATTATTCTAAAGGCAGAGATTGAATTAAAATATTCCATTATATATCCCCCACCAATAGAACTTATGATATAGGTTACTCCAAGGCTAACTGTCCAAAATGTGCTTTGAGCTTTTGTTAAATATTTCTCAGGAAGCCTAAAG
>CAZGZM010000330.1:0-2564 GCA_964529955.1 uncultured Thermotogaceae bacterium | reverse complement strand
ATGAATAACCTTCACCTGTTGAAAAAACAGCATAATCAAAAGTCGAAGATGTACCACCAGATGTAATTGATACATCCTTTTCTAAAGTAATTAACTAACTTATATCACTAATAATACCCCTTGAAAAATATTGATATTTATTTTGATCTTTATAAACTCCTACTATAATATTTGAATTCTGGTCATTATTTAAATTTGATATATCGTTTCTTAATGAATCTAATGAAGTAGAAGAAGGTGTCCAATCCAAAACTTCAAAATCATCCGATAAAAAATCATCTCGTAATGTACCATTAAGTATTATAGGATTACTATATGTATTTGATTCAATATATTTTGAAGCAATCTCAATTCCCGAATAGGCTATATAATGTGCTCTGGTATTATATTCTGTTTCTTTCATTGTTTGAAGTTGATTTGCACTCAAAAAAACCAGTGTCAGGCTTAAAACAGAAAAAACCATAAAAACTATTAAAACAATTGCCAATACTATTCCAAATTTTCTATGTGAATTCATATTAATCACTTCCTACAAATAATTTCTCATAAAGAGAAATTTAATCTATTTATTAGATAGTTTAACAGATAATTTAGTTTAAACAAATAGTTAATCAACCTATATTTTTTTAAAGTTTTTTCATATAAAGAGAAGATTTAACTATATATTATTTTTTAGTGTATATATAAATAGAAATTATTTTTTATGCATCTTAAGCATAATAAAAAACACTATAAATCCTAAAAAGAAAAAGAATAATCCAATGAAGTACAGTTCTCTGAGAATTACTTTTATTTGACCTTCTCCATCGTAAGTAGTTAATATTCCTGTAGAAACTCCGTTGAGATTAAGCTCTGCCCTTTGTTTTTCTCCAAGATTTATTTCCCAGAGAGGATTTGGAGATTCCATATAATTAAGCAATAATATTTTTCCTTGAGGATTTTCAATATCAATGGTTCTTTTCATGGAATCATTTCTAGTATATTCTGCTTTGACAGGTTCATTTGTAGTGAAGAACTTTTCAAAATCATTACCTTCAATAATAACTAAGTTATCAATGCAAACAAGTGATGAAATATCATATACCTGATAATCATTTATTATTGCATATCCGTCATAGTCTCCACCCCTTGCGAGAATATGAAACTGCATGTATTTTGAATTTTCAGGAGCTTTTACAATCTGTTCATATTTATTTTCTCTATCCTTATATTTTTCCTCTACTTCTGAGATATATTCTGTCTGAATAATATTTTTGAATTTATCCAGAAACAGCACTTTCATATGCCTTTCCTTAAGGTTTTCAGATTTAACAATAACATCGTAAAGATATTCATGATCTGGAATTACATGGATAAAGTTGGAAGCATAATCATACCAGTCACAGGAACATGTTTGCTGATATTCAATTCTTGCTTCATTTTCATTTGAAAAAATGAAAATATTTGACATATCATAAGTTATCTGAACACAATCACAGCAATCACCCTTTATTTCATCTCCAAAAAATGGTGCAGAAATTACTTCAGAGGGAGAAAAAAGATGAAGAGTTTCAAGAGTTGAGAGTGAATCCTGACCGCTATCGACTTCAAGCACAATCTTGTATTCACCTTTATTAATTAAAGTAGCTTCAGTAGTATAATATTCAGGAAGAGGGATTATACCGGGAAGCGTCTTTAATTCTACTGGATAGTCGCCGCTTAAAGGATCATAATCTATAAATGGAAGTTCAGTAGATCTGTCGATTTCAGAATTGTGAATTACAATAGGAATGTTTAATTCATTTTCTTCAGATAAGAGTCGGAGAGTAATCGTTCCAGAATCGGTTGGAATATTACTCATTCCGATATTAAAAGAATATTCAGAAGTTTTTAAAATATCTATTTGAGTGTATAACGAACCCTTGCTTATACTTATTCCCTTTCCCATGCTAAGATACGGGAAGTTTCTTTCAGATTGAATGTTACAGTCCTTCTGAAACTCTCCCTCTGCTTCGAAAGTCATTAATAGATTTGATTTATTAATAGCATTCTCAACTGGTTCCATTACTTCATCCAATTCATCAAGTGGAATAACTGCAAATAAATTAATAGCATTAAATCCCTTCAGATTTTCTACAATAATATTATTATCACCCGCTTTAAAGGAGAACTCACCCATATCGATCCACTGAAAAAAAGTTCTGCTTTTATTCTGAGTATCAATTATTATTTTTTCATCACCAATATCAATAGAAACATTTCCACCCCTTGCTGACTTAAGTAATCTGACATAAACATTCGCTTTTGTTTCTTCCACATAGTTTTTATTCATTGTGAATGTATTATTTGCTTTATATTCTTCCAAGTCCTTTATTTCAAGATCATGAATCCACCAGTAGGTTTTTTGATCAGGTCTTTGGAATGCGAGCAAATCCATTCGCATATAACTGGTATCAGGAGGAGATACGTACTCTCCATGGAAATTCAGTTCGTTAAAGTTGACCATTTCCTCTGACGCAACTCCATAGGTAATTCCAAGTTCGTTAATCTGTGAATCGTAAACTCTGACCTTTACGTGTCATTTG
>CAZGZM010000329.1:0-2573 GCA_964529955.1 uncultured Thermotogaceae bacterium | reverse complement strand
AATAATTTTAAAGACCTGCATTCCTTCATAGAATCACCACAGGGAAAGGTTTTGATATCCAAAAAATTAAGTTCAAGATATTATAAAATAATAATTTCTAATGAGAAGTTTTGTGTTATACAAAAGGAAAATGAAAAGGGTTTCTTTTCATTTATAAGTCCTGTTGAAGAAGATATTTTTCTTCTTTTTGAGATTGATGAGAACGGTATGATAAAAGTTTTAGAAATTTATGACGAGAAAAAATTATTTAAAGAAATTGAGAAAATAATTATTTCTAATGATTTTATTTTTGAAGATACCGTAAATTTTCTGAAAAAAACCGAAGAGGGTAAAAAAGTACTGGAGAATATATTAAATCAGATATTTTTGAAAAGAGTAAAGAAAACTCGAACTATAGAAAAAGCACTTGAGGAAGTTATAACTAACTATGAAAAAGATTCAAAAATAATAAGGGAATTAAATATTCCTTTAAATATTCAGAAGGCATATAACGAAGCATTTAAAAAGGAAACTGGTAAATACCCTCATTTTTCAGAGAAAGTAAAAAAGTTTATTAACGAAAACAAACCTGATGTTGAAGTTTTAAAAACGTTTCTTAAAAAACAATCTGACATTTTAATAGAAGGTTTTGATAACTTAGCTCCTGAAGAATATATTCAAAAATTGCAAACTTCTTTTTTTGAACTAAAAAGATATATAAAGGATTTATTTCCATGGATTGAAGTAGATGAAGATATTATTTTAGAAAGGATTAAAAATCAATTATATAAATACCCGGATAAGGATTTATGGATAAATGCAGTTAATAATTTATTTAAGGATCAAAAATTGGCTTTTAAATATAAAGTTCATATAAATAATTTCTTTTCAATGAAGGATATTGAAAAGAAGATTCCCTTTCTTAAAAGAGCTTTTACAGGTTGGAGATATTGGATAGTAAATGATGTAATAAGAAATGAAAATCCACATGAAAATATGGGTGAAGAGTTTACATATATTTTTTCAAACGAAAACCTTAATTTGATATCTGAAAAAAATAATTTCAGCAGTTGCTTTGCAAAGATTGGAAATACTAGTTTAAATTTCAACAGTATACAGACAAACGGTAAAACTTATAATTATGATGAAATAGAATGGGGTATTACAGATAAAACATTAACTTCAGTTGTTATAAATGAACCTATGGATATAGATTATTTGGGAAAGAAAAAATTCTATAATGGAAAAGAAGAGATACTGATTCCATTTTATAAATTATATGAATTTAGTTTAAATGCAGGTGATGAAAATTTAATTTCTATTCTTTTTTCTAATAAAAATTGTGCTAAATCATTTATCCATTTTTTAGAAGAAATTCAAAAAACAGAAGAGAGAAAGAGAGTAATAAGAGAAGAAAAAGAGAATAAGGAACAATTCGAAGAGGAAAATGAAAATAGCGAAAGAAATATTTATCCCTTTGAAAATAATGATGATGAAAGTATAGAAATTGATTTATCTCATCCATTTTCTGAAAAGACCTTTGGTATCTTCAATGAAGAAGAATTTAATGATGAAGATGAGTTTGACCAGAATGAGAATTCAGAGATTATATCCATTAAGGATGCTTCAGAAGAAATATTGGAAGTAATAAGTAAAAAAATATATGCTTTGAATAAATTTATGAGAAAAATCTTTGCCAAGATTATTATAAATTATGAACCTCATGAAGAAATTGATCCCGAAGAAGCGGGGATATTATTGAACAGATTGATTATACTTGTTAATAACTTAAAGTATAAAAAAACTCCACTAATTAAAATTATTAGAAAGGATAAAAATTACTTTGTCTGGGGTGATGATTTTGAAGATAAGATTAATCATTCTATTAGGGAAGAAGTGAAAAATAACAGAGAGAAATTTATTTAAAAGGTGAATTAGATGAATTATATACCAATGTTTGAAGCAATTAGAATCGGAGCAGCTGTTCCTGTTGAATATATAGATGATTTAATATTTGGAAGAGATACTGAAAAGAAAGCAATTAATGATGATTTGAATTTTGTTGCAGGTGGAAATAGCAAAATTAGAGTTTTTATGGGAGATTATGGATTTGGTAAAACATCTTTAGCTAGGTATGCTGAACATCAGGCAATTGAAAAGGGAATGGTAATCAGTTATCTTTCAGAAAAAGATTATGATGAATTTCATAAACAGGATGAGTTATTTAAAGCAATAATGAAAAATATTACTTTATTTGGAATTGATGGTAATCCCATAAGAATTTTCTTAGACGGATGGGCTCAGGAAAAAATTGAAGAAATAAATAATAGTAAGAGAGATTTAAAATCTGTTGAAGAAACTAAGGAATACATTTTAAAGAGTGGAGATAATTTTTCTGATGGATTATTCGCTCAATTTTGCAGTGCTTATCTGTATAAAAGTTTGAACAATGAAAGCGTTGAAGAACTTGTTGCTTATATAATGGGAGAATCTGTCGATAAAAGATTTTTAAAAAAGAATGGAATTTATCATTTTTTAGCAAATGATGGATGGAATTTTTTAAAGGCGTTCACTGTACTAATGAGAAATATTGC
>CAZGZM010000328.1:0-2578 GCA_964529955.1 uncultured Thermotogaceae bacterium | reverse complement strand
GCTCTTTCTGAAATAAAGGGAGAAGTATTTGAAGAAAAAACTGAAAAGAGTCTCGATATTGAAATTAAAAACATTCCATTCGATATGATAATTCCAGAATCATATATAAGCGATTCAGTTGAAAGATTAAAATTATATAGAAGGCTGGCTGTAGCTAACAGTGTAAAAAACATTATAGAAATAGAAAGAGAATTAAAGGATAGATTTGGGAAAATACCAGATGAAACAAATTCTCTTCTCAGGATGTTTATATATAGAATAAACGCAAGTCATCTGGGAATTGTTTCAATTGAATACGATTCTCAAAATGCAATGAAATTATATTTCAAAGATAAAATTAACGAAAAGATATTTAAGAGATATAGATACATAATAAATGAAAATTATAAACTGGTTATAATATACAATGTACAGAATTGGAAGGTTAAAAAAATACTAGAAGACTTATTTGGAGTGAAAAAAAATGATCTATGATGATATTTGTTCCATTGCAACACCTCCCGGAACATCAGCTCTTTCGATAATAAGATGTTCAGGCTCTAATACCCACGATAAGATAAATAAAATAACAGATTCAGATAACTTTAAACCTAGAATGGTTTACTTGAGAAAATTTAAAATAAATGAAAATTTGCAGGATGATGTAATGGTAATTTTTTATACAGGGCCAAAATCATATACCGGTGAAAATATGGCCGAACTATTTTTACATGGTAATCCCCTGATTATTTCTGAGATTCTCAATTTATTAAAAAAAGTAGGATTCAGACAGGCTTTACCTGGAGAATTTACTAAAAGAGCCTTTTTAAATAACAAATTATCATTGTTAAAGGCTGAATCAATTGCCTCTCTTATAGAAGCTCAGTCAGAAAAAGCATTAGAAGTAGCTTCCAGTGTATATGATGGCAAGCTGGACAACGAGATAAATCTATTAAAGGATTATCTATTAAAACTATTTTCTGAGATTGAAGTGGAATTAAATTATCCAGAAGACGTTACTAATGATTATCGAACATATCTTGAAGAAATACAGCAAATAATTAATTTTTGTGAAGAACTTATTAAAAAGGCTTCCAGCGGAATTGTAATTTCTGAAGGAATAAGAACTGCAATAATTGGAAATACAAACACCGGTAAATCTTCCCTTCTTAATGTTTTATCCGAGAAAGACAGGGCTATAGTAACAGATATTCATGGAACTACAAGAGATACAATCGAAGAAAAAATTATTATTAATGGTTATTTTTTCAAGATTGTCGATACTGCCGGGATAAGAGAAACAACAAATAAAATTGAAAAAATAGGAATACAAAGAAGCATTAATGAAATAAAAAAAGCTGATCTTGTACTTTTTCTTATTGATCTATCAAATCCTGACAAAGATATCGCCCTTTACGAAAAATATAAATCCTATGCGAAGGAATGTGTAGTTATTGGAAATAAGAAAGACCTGAGCGATGCAAATATAGACATTTGCGACCTTTCCATCAGTGCTAAGAATGGTGAAGGAGTGAAGGAATTAAAGGAGATAATGATAAGTAAAACATTGAATTTGAATTCCTCTGGTGATGGAATATATTTTTTGAACAGAAGACAAAAGGCTTGTATTGAAAGAGTTCTAGAATCACTCATAGAAATAAAAGAATCAATAGAGTCCGAAATTTATCCTGATATTCTCAGCACTTTAGTCCAACAGGCTTTAAATGATATGGAAGAAATGACAGGGAAAATCCATTCTGATGATGTAATCGAAAAAATCTTCAGTAATTTTTGCGTGGGAAAATGATGAAAATTAAAAATCTTATCTCTTTAATATTTATTTTTACAACCGTGATTTCCAGATTTGTATTTAATCCTTTGATATATTTTATTATTACTTTAGCTTCAGCGATAATATTTGTAGTATTAAGAAAAAAAACACCCTATAAAATAATCATACTTGGATGTTTGTTTATAATTCCTCTTGAAATATCTGCGGGTTTTTTAACCGCTTATTCTCCGCTTTATCTATGGGGAACCATTATAGGAGGTTTAATATATCTTCTCAGTCTTATAGACATTAAGCAAAAGGAATCCTTTATGAAAAGAATCGGATTAGATGATTTTAAGTATAGAGATGAAATATACACCCTTTATTATACATTTGGTCAGCTTGAGAGAATTGAAAAAATAAGAATGAGCCAATCGAATTTTTTCCTTTCAGAGAATGAACTTATTTTTAATGTTGAAACGATGATGGGCGATAACGTTCTAATAAAAATTAATTACGGAGATATTGATAAAGTGTTCGTTGAACAAAAGATGTCAAATAATGAACTTTACTTCCCTAGTTTAAAGGATTTCTTCTGGCCACTTAAAGGGGTACGTAAAATCGGAAAACCTGGTAATAAAGATTATTTTTTAATAATACAGGCAAAGGAAGATAAGTGGATATTTTTTGAGGAACCAGAAACCCTTTTAGGACTTCAAAAAAAGATTAATACTATGATAAATTGACACTTCTTTTAACTAGTGATAGAATTCTCCATAGACGTGCGGGTATAGCTCAGTTGGTAGAGCGCTAGCTTCCCAAGCTGGA
>CAZGZM010000327.1:0-2587 GCA_964529955.1 uncultured Thermotogaceae bacterium | reverse complement strand
ATCCTCAAGAGTTAATGGATGTAAATTATAAACATCTCCAATTTTGTTAATTAAATCCTCTGATCCCAATCCCTGAATATCTATCCATTTCACTTCATTCGTATCAGGAAAAATATTTGATTCAATTTCGGCTATTCCTACATCAATTTTTTCTTCAAATTTATCCTTTGAATATTCGATTATATTTATCTTTGGGTTAAGAGCATTTTCACTAATTTCAATTTTTCCTGGAATAGCTCCTGGTTTTTTCCCTCGTATCTGTTTCCAGAAAAGCATAGCCATACCTACCACCCTTTTTTTATTTATATAGTTATTATACTATTTCAGCAATTTATTCTGCTAATATACCCTGAATATACATAACCGAATTTTCTCTCACCTTTGAGTATTCCTGCCAATCTTCCCATTCGGCGTTTTCATTACCCTTTGCCCAATAGGTTTTTATATTATCTGAATATTTCTCACTATCCAATACATAAACGAGAGGTTCCTTTGTGCCCTTTAGATTATTCATAAATCCCAGAGCTATTATGAACTCCTGCCCTTTATTTAGACTAATCAGCTCTCCCAAATCAACCACATGATAACCCATATTTTCAATAAAAATATCTTCTGAATAGACTAGTTCATATGGCTCTTCGCTCTCTTCATTCCATTTTCCATAAACGTCTATCTTAATATTTTCATTGTTGTTCATCGTTATAAGGCCAACAGCTTTTAGTTCAGAATTATCATCAGCAATAAATCTTGCACAGCACCACGAATCCTTTCCCTCTGAAAGAAAACCCTCACTTTCATACATATATCCATCAAAGGGTTCAGAAATAGCTCCTTCATGCGTCTGATAACGATCCCTTGAATACCCCTCTCCGCTATCAGCAACGAAAACAACAGCATAAGCATAATCCTTAAGAAAAACTGTATCAAAATATGAAATCCATAAATACCCATCATCATGGAAATCCATACCCATGCTGTCTTTTATCAGCCATGCCCCCGGACCTGGAGCACACTCCATTGTTTTATTGTCATCCCAACCAACTATTGCCACTGCATGCTTAAAATTATTTACAAGGCTTTCATCGGAACAGTAATAGTCTGTATAATTATCATCGCACCAGAATCCTTCCCTTTCATAATAAGGCAAATCATCTTCACAAAGAGTCATCATTGATGACATCGCTCCATATTTCAATATAGCTTTCTTAATAGCATTTCGATATTCTTCTTCGTTTGAATAATCATGACGCTCATAAATCAAACCTTCCCTAAGCATATAATAAGCCGGTAAATCTTCTTCAGGTTTTACTAAAGTTTTTTTAGCTTTCATATCCCCTAATGGGAAGGTCGCATCTTTTTCCAGAACAAGTCCTTTACCGGTACTTAAAAAATCTATAGTATATAAAGAACTACCTCCCCAACCAAGCTGCATCGTTTCTTTATCAAGCTGATAACTTACAGGGAATGGGGGAGCAAGAGATTTATCATTAAATTCATAATTTGGATGATTGTACCCTATATAACATCCTATATGCCAGGGCGAAAGATTAGCCTGAGGAGAATTTTTATCTTCAACTATTCCCTGCAGTAAAAGACTGCTCTCAAAGGAAGCAAGATTTGAAAAAGCCCAGCAAAGCCCTACACTATTCCACAATTCATTAGGAACCACCTGACTTTTTACAGGTGTTATGTAACATTCTCCATCCACATCTCTTAGATCATAGCTGAATGGTAATTTTATCAAGCTAACACTTTTTGCTGAAATAGAAAATGAAAAGAAAAAGATTAAAACAAAAATAAAAATTACTTTTTTTAAGTCTTTCATGCAATTTCCCTCCCACCAAAATATAAATATATATAATATAGAGTTAATTATTATATACATATATATTATAACACCGCAATTACATTCATATAGATGATAACAAAAAAGCTTATTCCCGATACAGTAATCATCAGGAATAAGCTTTGTAATAAATATATTTAAATTTTACTAAGTGCTTTTTGAAGCCTTATGCTGATCAGCAAGTGAATCCTTTGGAACATTATGTGGTTCCCCATCCATGAGCTTCTGTACATCTGTAGCCCACGAAGGTTTCTTTATCTTATCAATGACAAGTGGTACAAAGAGCAGTCCAAAGGAAATAGCTAAGATAGCAATTACACTCATAATATTAGTTTCAACCAATGTTAGAACAATGGCTGAAGTAATTGTTGCAAAAAGAATTATAGTTAAAATCCAGACGAGTCCATTTCCCTTTTTACCAATCCTGAAGGGTCGCTCAAGCTGAGGATGAGTTTTTCTGAAGTTCAAAATCCCAACACCCATTATTATATAAACAAAACAATATAAAAGAGTTGTAGCACTTACAAGAGTTAAAAATGCACTGTTGACTCCAGGAATTAGCAAGTAAACAAGAGAAAATACAGAAATTACAATCGCTTGAGTGAAAAGAACTGCTTTTGAAACATCATTTTCATTAGTTTTCCAGAAATTGAATTTAGGTGGATATTGCCCACGCCTTGCACTTTGAGTAATGGTTTTAGACGGACCAGAAGCCCACGCAGAAAGCTGAACCGCCACACC
>CAZGZM010000326.1:0-2598 GCA_964529955.1 uncultured Thermotogaceae bacterium | reverse complement strand
ATACTTATCGAAAGAGTCATGGCAATCCCTATTTTATAATTGGGATTTTGTATAGGTTGTGCAGCTCCAACAATTATTATCACAATTAAAACAGTGCCTCTTATAAACTCATCCACATTATATAAATCTATTATTAGTCTTGAGAAGAGTATAATAAACAATCCTGCAATTGCGCCTGCAATAGCTGTTAATTTTAAAAATCTCTTTGCATATTTTTTTGCTAAATCATAATTTTTTCTTCCAAGTTCAGAGCCAACTAAAACAACTGTAGAGGATGAAATTCCTCCAAAGAAAACGAATCCGAAATTTTCTATAGTGCTGCTGATATTTCTTACAACAACAGCCGAAGTACTCATTCGAGCAAAAACTAAAGTATAGGCGGTCATTCCGAGCGACCAGAGTAATTCATTGATAATAACAGGAGAAGCGTATTTCATAAGTTTTTTGAAAAACACCTTATCAAATGAGAAAAATCCTTTAAGGGATAATTTAATTGGAAATTTTTTTGATGATACCAGATAAATATATATCAGGAATTCAACAAATCTGGAAAGCAATGTTGCGATAGCTGCTCCTGTAACTCCCAGTTCTGGGAATGGTCCTATTCCAAAAATTAGCAGATAATTTCCAACTGTATTAAATCCAAGCGCTACAAGGCTCACATACATTGGAATTCTTGCTTTTTCAACCGTTCTCAAAGCCATCGCAATAATGAAACTAAAGGAAGTCATTAAAGTAGTAAATGAAACTATTTTTGCATATGGTATTCCAGCTTTAATTACTTCAATATCCCTGGAAAAAAAACCTAGCATCTGTTCAGGAAAAAAGAAAAGAACAATAAAAAAGATAACTGATAAACCGTATGTAACCTTCAAAATATGCTCAATAGTTTTTTCTATGTTTTTAACATCTTTAACTCCCCAATATTGAGCAACAAAAATTCCGCTTCCACTTGCACAGCCAAAACTAACAAGCATCAATATAAACATGAATTGGTTTACAAGACCTACTGAAGCTATGGGCAATGGGCCAAGATTTCCTATCATTATATTATCAACGAGATTTAACCCTGAAGAAATCATATTTTGAATTGTTATAGGAACAGCAATACTCAATACCCTTTTTGAAAAATTAGTCACTTTTCCTTCCTCCAAGATGATTATATACGAGTAATTACCTTTTTGTAAGTCTTCCAAATAAAAAAGAGACTCGAAATAGAGCCTCTTAAAACTGTTTTAGATAAATTTAGTCTTCAGTAAGTTTTCCAAATCTAGCAAAAATTGCTAATGCAGGATCTACAGGAACCTCAGCCCTTTTTATATTCTTAGGTATATTGATAATAGGTTTGCTCTCAATTTTTTTGCCTTCAAATTGAGGCAACCATTTCTTTTCAGCTTCAAACAAATCAATAGCCATTTCTCTTGCTTCTCTCAGAGTTAGAGTTGCGGATGTTAATGGATCCATAGCACAAGCCTGAACAATAGCTTCTGTATCAGCTTCTAGAGAAGCTTTAACTGTTAGTCTCTGAACATTGATATTGGTTTGATTTAAAGCGGCACACTGAGCAGGCAGATCACCTACAAGAGTTTTATGCAATCCAGCTCCGTCTGCAAAAATTGGTCCTTCAGCACAACAATCTGATGGTAAATTACTGATCATACCATCATTCCTAACATTCCCATTGAATCTAAACATTTTATCAAGCTCAATAGCTTCAATAATATATGAACCGTACTCAACACTTCTTTTTGGTAGTTCTATTGGTTCATGGTCAAGAATTCTATCACTGTATTTTTTTGCAACATCTGAGCACCATCTATAATAAGCGCCAGATTCCCCTCCAAAGGAAGGTTCATCACAATATAATTTTAAAGCTCTGTCACTGCTTCTAAACCAGGGAAGATATTCTGAAAGATGCCCTGTTGATTCAGTCATGAAATAACCGAAGTTCCTCAAAACTTCTCCTCTAACTTTTTCATTGACATAGTATCCAGGTTTTTCAAAATTTTCCTTTAAAACTGGATATAAATCTTTACCATCCTTTTCAATCTTTAAAAACCATCCCATATGGTTTATTCCTGCGCATACATAATCTATTTCCTCTTTTGAGACATCAACGTATCCAGAAATTAAATCTAAAGTTGTCTGAACGCCATGACATAACCCGACAAATTGAATATTTGTTTTTCCAAGCGCCCAACAAACCATAGCCATAGGATTCACATAATTTAACATCAAGGCATTAGGGCATAATTCTTCCATATCATGTGCTATATCAACTGCTACAGGAATAGATCTCAATGCTCTGAAAATTCCCCCAGGTCCCAGAGTATCTCCTATACATTGATCAACTCCATGCTTAAGAGGAATTTTGTAGTCCATTTCAAAGGCTTTAACCCCTCCGATTTGAAAGGTACTGATGACATAATCAGCTTCTTTTAGGGCATCTCTTCTATCTGTAGTTACATATACTTTGGCTTTCAAATCATATTTGGTAATTATCTTATCCATGAATTCTTTTACCTGGTTAGGTTTATTTGTGTGTGGAGCCATCAAAGCGAATTCAGTGTCATCCATACCCGGTGTAACTAAAACATC
>CAZGZM010000325.1:0-2607 GCA_964529955.1 uncultured Thermotogaceae bacterium | reverse complement strand
TAAAGGATTTATTAGAGAAATTACCACTTTTAAATATTGATTCAAGCTATTTTAAAGATGGAGAAGAACATTTGGGTAGAACCAATCTCGTGAAGAGATTTGCAAATGGAGAAACTATAATAGATGGTTCCTTTATTGAAAATACTGAGAATATAAAACTTTTAAATTATAATAAATATCTTGCTGAGCATGATGAACTGACCGGACTGTACAACAGAAGAAATATGGAAAGAATTCTATATAAAGAAGATTTAAATTATCCCTTGAGCCTGATTCTCATAGATATGAATGCACTTAAATTAACTAACGATGCCTTTGGCCACGAGGAGGGAGATAATGCTATAAAGAGAGTGGCAGAAGCATTGAAGGTACAATTTACCAATTATCCTGTAGGTAGAGTAGGTGGTGATGAGTTCCTTGTTATTGCCCAAAATACAGATGAAAATGAGTTAAATATGAAGATGGATAGGGTTTTGAATAATCTTAGAGTTAAAAAAGGGAAATTTCCGGTGAGCATTTCATATGGTATTTCATATGAAAAGAAAAAAGGAGTTCCAATAGCAGATATATATAGAAATGCTGAGAATAAAATGTACGAATCAAAATTTTCGATGAAAGCTGACGGCAGAACGGAAGTTCTTGAATATCTTAGAGAGGTATTCAACAACTCCACTCATGAAACTTTCGAACATTGTAAATTAGCTGAAAATATTGCTTTAGGAATAGCTAAAGAGCTTAATCTCAGCCGACAGGAAGATCTTGATAATTTAAAGAAGCTGGCATTCTATCACGATCTTGGAAAGTTAACCATACCTGAGGAAATAATAAATAAAAAAAGTGAACTTACCAGGGAAGAATTTGAGGTATTAAAAAATCATACAATAAATGGATATAGAATAGCATCAAGTATTCCAGCGCTTTATCCTATTTCTAATGGTCTTCTTCATCATCATGAAAGATGGGATGGGAAGGGATATAAAGATGGAATTATGGCAAAGGATTTACCTCTTTTAATAAGAATAGTGTCGGTTGCTGATGCGTATGCAGGTATGAGATCTGATAGACTGTATAGGAAAGCTTTGCCTAAAGAAAAGGCAAAGGAAGAAATAAGGAAAGAATCCGGCAAGCAGTTTGACCCTAACGTTGTAGAAGCTTTTTTAAAAAGTGTTGATGAAATTGAAAAATAGTTTTTAGAAATAATTGAGTGAAGGAAAAATATGGAAAAAATAGAAATTGATAAAATATATGAAAAAATAGACAATTTGAATGATCTCTCCTTCGAAAACAGAATGACTAATACGGAATATTCCCTGGAACTTGCGCAAGAAGCTCTTTCCATGTCAAAGCAATATTCCTATCCCAGAGGAGAAGCATTTTCGTACCACAATATTGGTAAATATTATTTTAATAAATCAGATTTAAATAAAGCGCAGGACTTTTTTAATAAAGCTGAAACTCTTTCTAAGGATAACAAAATCTGGGATGTTTTAATCAAGGTTTATAATTCTGTTGCAAGAAGATATTTTACTGAAAATGATTATTTAAAAACAATAGAATATCTGGAGAAAGCTCTCAAGATTTGTGAAGATATCGATGATGATTTTCAGGTTCATGTATTAAACAATATAGGCGTTGTTCTTTCAAGAAACAATAGGGAAAATGATGCACTAAAATATTATATAAAAACATTTGAAAGAGCTATTGAAAGAAATTCAGACCAGTTAGGTTTGGTAGCGACTAATATAGCAAATAGTTATACTCAATTAAAAAAGTATGATGAAGCTCAAAAATTCTATGATGAAATTATGTCCGGAAAATACAAATTGATTTCAAATGAAGTTAAAGGGGAAATCAATGTTGTGATGGCAAAAATCCAATTTGGAAAGGGAAATAAAGAAACTGCAATTGAATATTTTGAGAAAGCAAGAGAGTATTATAAACCGGAGTATGATATTTATTACTATTTTGAATGGGTTGCGGAATATTCAATATTTTTAAAAAATTTAGATATGATCGACAAAGCTTATGTGATTTTGAATCAAGCTGAGAAATTCATCGGGAAAAACTCAAACAAAGAAGTTTTAAGCAAATATTATGATATTTTTTCATCAATTTGTGAAAAAAAAGGAGAATACAAGAAGTCGCTTGAACTTTATAAAAAATATTTTGGTATAGTCAAGGAATTAAAATCAAATAAATTAGAAAAGAAAATTCAAGAATTCTCAAAAAAAGCAGAAATAGAGGAAGCGAAGAAAAAAGAAAGGGTTTATATTCAGGAAAGATTGGAGACAATGATACGAATAACTCAATATAACCCAAAAGAGATTTCTAACCTTCTCAATTTTACACTTGATCAAATCTTGAAAATAACTGATTCCCCTTATGGCCATATTTATGAATACAATATGGCAGAAGAAAAGCTGAATTTTAATTTATGGAATTCTTCCTTTGAAAATATTATTGATTATGAGTATAAGTCTAATATAAGGGACAACGAGGTATTTCTATGGAAGAAATGTCTTAAATCGGAAAAACCAATTATAAAAAATTCACTTACAAACGAGAGTGATGTTGATTCAAGCCTGTTAAAGAAATACCTTGGGATAC
>CAZGZM010000324.1:2257-2611 GCA_964529955.1 uncultured Thermotogaceae bacterium | reverse complement strand
TTGGAAAGACGTTTTTTTTCATTATTCTGTCATAAAGAGGAGAGAAAAGATCTCCCAGCCATTTTTTAAATATCACCCTTTTTCCATTTTTTATTAAGTAATTTATACCGGATACATTTTTTATTTGTATATTCCCTTTAATAATGTTGTCCATTTTATCACCTATCAATCGTAGGATAGCATTATCTCATCAGATTCATTCATAAGATTAGAAGCAATTTGGAACATATTTGATTTCTTCCAGAAGTCAAGATTAGAATGAGCTTTAAAATATTTCATTGGAATGGGATGGGTTCCAATTATTACCGGAATATTGTAATAATTCACTATAAACTGTTTGAAAGCAGAAATTCT
>CAZGZM010000324.1:0-2198 GCA_964529955.1 uncultured Thermotogaceae bacterium | reverse complement strand
AACCATGCCAGTAGCAAGATGAATGACTTCAGCTCCATTTTTTGTCATTTCTTCAGGTACGTATTCAATATTTCCTCCTGGACAACCTCCGCAAGAAGAATATCCTACTAACTCCAACTCTTCTTCCTTTGGATATATTGAAAAACCTCCTTCATGATTTCTCATAGATCTTAAACATTTTCCTCCACCGCAGTTCGAATATCTTTCACAAATGATGATTCCAATTTTTTTCATATATTCACCTCTCTAAATAAATATCATTTTTATTATATCAAAAACACACATATAATAATAATTTTATTAAAAATTAATCACTAAAAAGATTAAGAAAATTCAAGTGATATTTGATAAAATACTCTAAACAAATAAAGAATCCCTGAGGAGATTTTATATGTTAGATAAAAAAATAAAAAGTTATCTTGAAATTTCTAGTTCAATATATCTAGTTTTAGACAAAAATGCTATTATCCGATACGCAAACAAAAGTGCATGCGAACTATTAAAAACCTCCAGTGAAAAATTAATCGGAAAAAATTGGGTAGAATGCTTTATCCCAGATGATTTAAAGGATGAGATTTATCAAGTGTTTTCAGGGATTAAAATTGGTAATATGGAAAAATACAGTTCTTATACAAATTTAATTGTTAATTCGAAGGATGAATTTAAAAAAATTAAATGGAATAATTCATTTATTTTAAATGATATTGGAGAAATTGAAAACATAATAAGCACTGGAGTCGACTTAACAGAATCTGAAAAAACAAAAAAGGAACTCCAAGAATCAAAGGAAAGACTTGAGTTAGCATTAATCGGGGGAGAAATAGGAGTTTGGGAATGGGATTGTATTAGTAATAGAACTCATTATAGTAAAGAATGGAAGAAAATATTAGGATATGAAGAAGAGGAAATTGGAAATAAATTTGAAGAATGGAGCGAAAGATTACACAGAGATGATTATGAAAAAGTTCTAAATGTCTTATCAGAAGTTACTGAAGGAATAATAGATTACTTTAATACTGAACAGAGACTGATGAACAAAGAGGGAAAATATACATGGGTTATTGGAAGAGGAAAGATTATTGAAAGAGATAAAGAAGGTAAACCATTAAAAATGTTAGGAACTATGACAGATATAACAGAAATGAAAGAACTGCAACTGAAAATGGAGAAGTCAAACCGTCTTTTAAAAATGATATCAACCTCTAATGAATTTATTGTCAAACAAACAGATGAAGATTCTCTCTTAAAGGGTGTATGCAATATCGTATCTGAAATTGGTGGATATACAATATGTTACATAGGTTATTTTAATGAAACGGATATGGGCCTTACGGTGGAAGTTAAGGCATACAATTCAAAAAAAAGAGTTTTAAAAGGTAAATTTGAACATTTGTTTAAAGAAAAAAAAGAGAGTTTGAATTATTTAGCAGTAAACAGAGGCGAATCAATTATAATAAGAAGTGATACAGTTGATAAAAATCAGCAAGTGTGGATAGAAGGTTCAAAAAAATTCAACTTCAATTCATCGATTATGATTCCAATAGTTGAATATTCTACAAAGGAAATTTTAGGAAGTTTTGCGATTTTTTCTGATAAAATTGAAACCTTTGAGGATAGAGAAGAGGTAAAAATTCTGGAAGAAATAGCTGGAGACCTTTCAGTGGGAATTACTTCTATAAGGAATAAAAATAAAATAAAAGAAGAAAAGGAAATGTATGAAAGGTTTTTAAATTATATTCCAGGCTCTGTTTTTATCAGAGATGAAAATTTAAGATTTATATTTTTAAACGACTATATAAAAAAGACTTTCAATGGTTCTGATTGGATAGGAAAAACCATCGATGAAGTTATTCCAGGAGAGATTGGTAAAAAATTAAAAATAGATGAAATATGTGCTTATAAAACTGAATTTTTAGAAAAGAAAGATCATTTGTACGATTATCTGGGAAATGATGTTTTTCAACATACTTATCTGTTTAGAATAAAAAGAAAAAATGAACCAGACCAACTTGGAGGTGTAGCTCTCGATATAACTCAGGCTATAAAATCAGAAAGAGAACTTGAGGAAAGTAATAAGAAATTCAAATCTTATGTTGAGAATGCTCCAAGTGGAATCTTTATAGCTGATAAAAATGGAAAATATATTGATGTGAATAAATCAGATGAGGAACAGACAGGGTATAAAAGAGAAGAACTCT
>CAZGZM010000323.1:1255-2614 GCA_964529955.1 uncultured Thermotogaceae bacterium | reverse complement strand
ATAACCCATACATAAAAACACCATGCATTTTTCGTCGACAAGTATAAACAAAGCGGTATAGCCTTCCAGCTCGGACAGAGCACTCCTACGGCACACAAAAGATCTCTCTTATGGCTGCTTCCTCCCGGATCTGACCAGATTCGTGAGTTTTTGTTGCGTAGGACCCAATCTTCAACACCTTCCAACTACCCGTATTTTACCCATACAGGCCTAAGAAAACATTCGGTCTCGCATAAAGCGGGTTTCGAGTACAGGGAACCGCTAACTCCCCACCTAGCATGGTGCTTAAAAAGTATATAATAGAAAAAAATATTATGCAACCACTAAATTAAATAAACTGATAGGGGATTCAATTTTTCGATTTTTTCTTTTAAGCTGTTATCTTCGGATTTAACAGCAACAACACAGCTTTCTAGAGAATCTGTTTCTTCGATAATATTATTCATTTCAGATTTTGTTAAATTGTTATAAATTTTCTGAAGTCTACCATTCTTTACTATCGCAAAGGAATATCTTCTGGATATTTCTGCTAGAGCGATTGAAAAAAGTTCATCAGGTAGCAAGTTCTGGTATTTATTATGAAATTCCTGGCTCGGTTCCCTGACAATATAATCACCGAAATTATCATAATGCCACATGGAAGTATTAAGATTTTCTCTTTCCGGAATTGTTACGAAACTTATTCCATTTTCCTTTGCAAATTTAACCGCATCGATGTCAAATGTACCGCAGAAATTTTTTATACCTTTTTCAAAAAGATTCTGAATAAACTCTCCTGTAATGGTAAAAGTTGAAGCAAACATAGTCTTCCCAAAATCATAGTTGAGATCGAAATTGTTTTTAATTGAAGCATCAATGATTTTTCCATTTTCTATGTAACAACTTAAGTTAGGTAATAAATAATATAGTTTCATAAAAATATAAGCGTTCTCGATATTTTTCTTTACTAGAGGAATTACTAAGTTTCCATTTTGTACGTTATCTAGTAGGCCATCTATATTTTCAATTTTGAGCAGGTCTGCCCTTGTGGAAAAGGAAAGGTCTGTAAAGATTGTTGTGATGTTTTCAAGTAAGAGATATTCGTATTTCTCAGAGGCAAAAATTTCTGACAGGTGTTTGTGAATAGATGAAATATAATTCACAACGTAATAAAGTGCCTTTAAAGAAAACTTTCTTCTTTCATGAAGTGGAACATCTCCACAAAAATTTATGCTTCTCATTAATTCATTGTAGTCCTTTGGATCGCATATATTGACAACATTTCTCATATTCCTTACTCCAGCAAGCAACAGAGATGCATCAGAAAGCCCTGCTTGAGCCGGGCTGCCGCATTTTTATTTGAATTTGGATAATTTTCAA
>CAZGZM010000323.1:0-1245 GCA_964529955.1 uncultured Thermotogaceae bacterium | reverse complement strand
GAAAGTAATTCTTCCTCATCAACTGTTTTTTCAACTATTTTTTCAAAAGGCTTTGTATTTATTATGACCATATCAACATTTTCTATTTTTTGTTCTTTCATTTCTTTATTATGGATTGGATTTTCCACACTTCCTACTACCCCGCCAATTATTTTAGGATGAAGTGTTCTTATTGTTCCATCTAATATTGAAGGATACTCAGTATATTCTTCGCTTCGAAGAACATTAAGGCCTTTGTCTCTTAAATAATCGGCAGTTCCTTCAGTAGCGATTATTTCAACTCCCTGAGAAAGTAAAAAAGAACAAAGAATGTCAATATCTGTCTTATCGTAAACACTAATAAATACCCTCTTAATATTCAAAAGAATTCCTCCTAAATTTTATATCTATCATGAACCATTATACTTCATTATTTAAAAAATCAAAAAAAATATAAGTAAAATAAGTAAATATTTTATATTTATTTATCATTTTTTAAATGAAATTAATCACTAGACATTTTTTTCGTGCTATTCTTCATTAAAAGGGGGGGAATTATGGCTAAAGTATATTTTACAGATTTATCCACTAAACCATCTATGAGTCTTTTGAAAAAAGTTTTGAATTTAATAAATAAAGCTGGAATAGAAAAAATAATAGAAAAGGGTAACATGACAGCTATAAAAATTCACTTTGGTGAGTATGGAAACCTTGCATATGTGAGACCAAATTATGTGAGAGTTATAGTTGACAGAGTAAAGGAATTGGGAGGTAAACCATTTGTCACCGATGCAAATACACTTTATAGGGGACATAGATCTGATGCGGTAAATCATCTTGAAACAGCTTTGTTGAATGGATTTGCCTATCAGACGATCGGAGCACCGGTTATAATTGCAGATGGACTGAGAGGTTCTGATGAGGTAAAAGTCCCTTTAAATGAAGAGTATGTAAAGGAAGCAAAAATAGGATCAGCTGTAGCGTTATCAGATGTAGTAATTGCTATTACCCATTTTAAAGGGCACGAACAGACTGGATTTGGTGGAGTAATAAAGAATATTGGTATGGGAGCTGCTTCGAGAGCAGGGAAGATGGAACAGCATTCAGATTCAAAACCCCAATACAGTCAGAATAAATGTGTAAGCTGTAAAATGTGCGAAAGAAATTGTAATTATGGAGCTATAACAGTGAACCCAGTGATAAAAATTGACTATGATAAATGTGTCGGTTGCGGTCAATGTATAGCCATGTGTAATTATGGAGCTA
>CAZGZM010000322.1:0-2637 GCA_964529955.1 uncultured Thermotogaceae bacterium | reverse complement strand
TAAACTAATAACTAATACTATCAACTAATATAACTAAACGCTTTCACCCCCTACCCTCCCGTTGGGAGTACTCCCCCAAGGGGGAGAATTTTTCTAAATAAAAGAACACAAAGAATTATTGTACGCCTCTCAGAAAAAATGGTCCCTATTTTCTTCGAGTTTCTTACAAATTTCTTCTTTCTTCCTCTGTTTCTTCTGTACCCTGTACCCTTTTTTTTCGGAAAAAAGGGAGAATCCACTCGAAACAAAAAACGTTTCTTGGTAATGTCCCAATTTTTCCTTCTGTACCTTGCCTCCCTAATGTATGAATGTTTATTTTCTAATAACAAACAACTAGAAACTAAAAACTATATGCTTTCACGCTTTTCAATGTCAAATATGTACATGTGTAGGACAATAGCATTAGTATAGGGATTATTACTAGTGCTGGTCCTGCGCTGACTCCGGTTAGGGACATTGCGATTATTTTTGCTAATAATGCTGTCATTAACAGAGAAAGAAAAATTAAGTACACTGGTGCCATCAAGTATCCTATTTTTCTCTTTTTCAGGAAAAACAATCCGGAGACTACGCTCAAAGGAAGAAGTAATCCGAGATCCATTCCCTGTACTATTAGTGTGGTGAAGTGCTGAACATCTTGTGGAATTATTGTTCCATCCAGTAGAGGAGGTACAACCACCTGAAGCCATAGAAGTGCTATAAGTAAAGCATTTACTATCAAAAAGATTCCAGCCAATTTATTAGGTGTTTTTTTATTAAATTTTTCTTCTAATTTGTGAAAGTGTATTGTAAACAATAGGTTTGAAAGTGAGAAAAATGAAAGACCGATTAATGATACATATACTAAATAAAGTTCATTATACATTGCCATTACTGTGTAGAATAAATATGTAACCAGAAAATATCCTGTGACTCCAGCTAGGAAGAATTTTCCTCTAAGAGAATCTTTTCTGGTGAAATACAAACCAATTATAAGAAGAGGAATCGCAAGAAATAACGTAATGTAATCTTGGCCAATTCCCTGTACTGCTACATCTGCAGACATATTATGATAAATTCCTTTTCCATAAAGTTCGATTACCTGTCCATGTATTGAAGTGAATTCTTTTAATCCTTTTTCAGTATTTGAAAATATTCCTATGCTTGATGCGATAAATGACATTATTATCATTAATATTACTAATATCGTTATTGTTCTTTTGTTTTTCATATTTTTTTCTCCTTTTACTTTTCTAAGTTATAAAATATTTTAAGTGAGTTTTCTTCTACTCTTTTTTTCCATTGAGGGTAATTTTCTTCATTAACTTCGATGCGACCATTTAAAGCCATAGCTAATTCTCCATGAACATAGGCTACTGATACTGAAATTGTATTTTTATATGTTTCAACCTCTTCTCTGGTAAAAGAATTTTGTATTATTTCCATGGATTTTATTGCGGGAATATTCATTAGATCCTTAATTTCTTCTGGCATTTCAGATTTAATTGTTTCGTACCATATCAATTTGTATAATCCCCTATTTTCAAATGCAAAATCAATGTAATTTGAAACAAGGCTTTCAATGGTTTTACCAACAAATATTGTTCTTGATAAAATCAAAATTGCTTCCGCTGTTGCATTCCACAAGAGATCGTTGAAATCTTTAAAATAATTGTAGAAGTTTTGATGAGAACAGTTGAGCTCTTTAGCTATACTTCTTAAATTCAATCCGGTTATTCCCTCTTCTTTCTGAATCATTTCAAGTGTTTTTTCCAAAATTATTTCTTTATTTAAATGCTTTTTTGTCATTTTTCTACTCTCCTTATTACCAACGGTAATTACTACTGGTAATAATATATCATCAAGAATTATTTTTGTCAATATGATGTTGAAAGTTTTTGTTAAAGGATTCTTTTTCTTCAAATATAGATGAAATAACGAGTTATTTTTTATTAATCATATTTTATTGTACTTAATTACAAATAAATGAGTTTGAAGAGATCTTAAAAAAAGATATAATAAAAATACATTAACGATAAAGTGAACGATAATGTAGGTGAATATTTTGAAAACTAGTAAGAAGTTTGTCACTATGTCAGATATTGCTCGTGAGCTTGGTGTTTCTGTAAATACTGTTTCCAGAGCTCTCAGGGGAAAAGATGATATAAGTGAAGAAACAATTAGAAAGATTGAAGATAAAGCAAATGAAATGGGTTTTATCAGAAATTTTTCTGCAAGCAGTCTTAGAACACAAAAAACTCATATTGTAGGAGTCATACTTGAAGACAGTTCAAACCCTTTCTTTTCTGAGGTTTTTAAAGGGATTGAAGAAGCTGCAAATAAAAATAATTATCAGTTGATTTTAATGAATACAAGTGAAGATTATAAAACAGAGAAAAAAGCCATAGATACTCTTATTTCAAGAAGGGTAGATGGTCTTATAATTTCTCCTGTCGAAAAAAATTATGATGATTTAATGAGTCTTGATAAGAATTATCTGCCACATATAATAATTGGGAGAAAAATTGATGAACTGAAAGGATGCAGTCAGATTTATAACGATGATTTTAAAGGCGGTTACCTTGCAGCAAAGCATTTTATTGAAACAGGGAAAAGAAAATGCGCTGCGCTGATGATTAATAAAGAAAATTCTACTTC
>CAZGZM010000321.1:0-2641 GCA_964529955.1 uncultured Thermotogaceae bacterium | reverse complement strand
GAGGAGGAAAAGCAATTAAAATGATTCAGACAGGTGGAGCTGCTGGAACATTTATAAAACCTGAAGAAATGGACACTCCTCTTGATTTTGATTCTATGAAGAATTTTGGAATTTCTCTGGGATCTGGAGTTATTTTAGCTGTTAATGAAGATCACTGTGCTGTAGATGTTGCACTTAATCTCATGGAATTCTTTGAACATGAATCATGTGGTAAATGTACACCTTGTAGAGAAGGAACAAAGGTAATTGTAGAAATTCTTCATAAATTCTCCAAAGGACAGGGTAGCGAAGAATTGTTTAATCAATTATATGATGTTTCTGAAACAATGGAAGCCAGTGCATTCTGTGGTCTGGGACAATCGGTTCCTATCCCTTTAAGATCTATACTTGATCGATTTAAGGACGAATTTATGGCTCATGTAGGAGTTGATGAAGCACCCTGCGGTGTATGTAAATTTCCGAAAAAGAAGAAGAAAAAAATAAGGTAACGATATATATAATATAAAAGGATGGGCAACCATCCTTTTTTTATGTCAGGACACCTTCCAAATAAAAGAAATAAATAAATAAATTGATAAAATTAAATATCTTTTTTTGGAGGTATTCAAGTGAAAAAACTTTTTATTGGTCTATTAATATTGATTTTATTTATAATTTTATTTACAAGTTGTGTTTTAGTTTCAATTCCAAATATTGAAGGTTCATGGACTATGACTTACACTCCGAACATTGGACTTCCAATTGAGTACAGTTGTTTTATTTCAAGCCAAACAGAAGAAGGAAATTTTGAATTGATGGTTAATGTTGTATTTTATGAAGGAACAATCAAGGTTAATAAGGATTTTGATGCAAGAAAATATAATGGATTAATATTGGAAAGACAATTAGTTGGAAAACTGATAACTTTAACTCAAATTTCTGGAGACTACTATCATATGGGAGTAAAACAAGGAACTTTCGTAATGACAAAAAATATGTAAATATTTAAAAAATAAAATTTAAAATAATAATTTAGATCATCATAATAAATAACTGTTAAAATAGTTATAAGTAATAAGTTTTTTTAATTACCGGAGGTAAAAATGAATAAGCTCACAGTGACTAAAGTATGGTTGTTATTTTATTTCTTCTTGTTTTTTCTTTTCATGTTTATTTTTAAGACAGTTACTGTGTCGATTGCATTAGCTGTTTTTGTTTCTCTTATTATTAATTATCCTGTACAGAAATTATCTATGGAATCATATCCAAAGAGAATTATAACAGTTAGGATAATTATGGCAATAGCTATCTGGGGAGTTTTGTTATTAATGATTATTTTTGTTATACCAATGATTTTAGAGGCAATCCCTCAAATACAAAATGCTTTTAAAGAATTTTTTCAGATGCAAACTTCAAAGGTAGGTACGGAAACCGGTAAAATTTATCAGATACTTTATGAGTTTTCAGATAATATTGATGAATTTACCATGGATATTGTTAAATCAGCAACTTCATATATAACTTCAAATATTTTTACATGGGCCACTGGTGCTGTTATAGTTGCAATTGCAGCATCTTTCTTTGCTCAAATACTTGATAAACTGAAATACTTAATCTGGATGACTTTTCCTGGGTGTGATCATAAAAAATTGTATGTATTCTTTCATAATATGCATATTCAAATGCAAGAATATGTAGGTGGTCAAGTAATAGTTTCTTTAATTATGGGATTTCTTTTTGGAATTGCATGTTTCTTTTTAGGAATTGAACAATTTATATTCTTAGGGTTACTTGGTTTCGTAACGAATTTTATTCCATATATAGGTCTTGTTATTACTGCTGTTCCCATCTTCATACTGAGTTATTTGAATAATGGTCTATCAGGTTTTTTATGGGCCTTTGTATTGGTTATTGCAATAAGTCAGGTAGTAAGCTGGGTTGTTTCCCCTAAGATCCTTTCAAAAAGAGTAAACCTCAATTGGTTTATAATTCTTATTTCTATTTTAGCTTTTGGAGAACTCTTAGGAATATTTGGTACTTTACTTGCTGTTCCAATAGTTCTTGTGATAAAAAGTTTCTGGAATGAATTTATGTTAAAAACTGATGAGAAAAAAAGATTTTATGATTATTTAAAAGAGAAAAACGAACCAAAAATTAAATCTCATCTTGAAAAATAAAAAAATCCCTCGAAAAGAGGGATTTTTATTGATTATTCTTGAAACATTACTGAATATATTATATGAATAATCCCATGTGAGGTTTCTATATCCATTGGTATAATTGACGAATTCTAATTTATTAATGAAGGCATTGAAACTATTAGTGGAAATCTATAAAAACCTGAAACTATATGATAGGATAAAACCCTCTTTAATTCAGAATTATCCTCCATAAGTGTGTTTAAATATCATTCGGTATTAAAGCATAGGCTGCATCAGTGGGGTCAAAAAGAGTAAATGGACCTGGTTTATTAAGCGGTTCATCAAAATCTGTCTTTTTAATAATTTCGTATATTGTGTCATAATTGCTATCTTCTTCCAACATATCTAATATCTTAGAAGAAAATGATATTGCACTTAATAAAAGAACTGATAATATAATAAAATTTTTTTTTCATAAAAAAATCTCCTTTAAAATATTAATAATATAATTATTTAGGACT
>CAZGZM010000320.1:0-2692 GCA_964529955.1 uncultured Thermotogaceae bacterium | reverse complement strand
TTTTTATATATAATAAATTAACGAATGAATATAGGAGGGATTATATGAAAATTAAAAAAATTATACTTATAGCAATGATTTTGATTTTTTCAGCAATGTTTTTCGCTAAGGATTATGGAACAGTAGATCTGGATATCAATAGGTATCTTGGTACATGGTACGAAATAGCAAGGTTCCCACTGTTTTGGGAAAGAGGTCAGGTAAATACAACAGCTAATTATTCATTAATGGAAGATGGAAAGATAAAGGTTATTAATACAGGTTATTATTATAAACCGGATGGTAAGAAAAGCTCTTTTCAGGGAGTTGCTTATGCTCCTAATCCAGAAGAACCAGGAAAACTTCTTGTATCTTTTTTTGCTTTCATAGAAGGTGATTATTGGGTAGTTATACTAGATGAGGAAAATTACAACTATGCTGTTGTAAGCAATCAGGAAAAAGATTATTTATGGATATTAAATAGAACTCCTCAAATGGATGATGATATTTATAATATGATATTAGATCAACTGGAAGAATGGAATTTTGATCTCTCGAAATTGGAAAAGGTTCTTCAAGAATATTGATTATAAAATAATATTAAAGGGCCGATGATTTATCGGCCCTTTTTTTATAAGAAAAATTACGCAACGCAACTTTTAATATAAAAATTTTAACGATGAATGAAAAAATATCTTTTGTAAAAAAATAAAATAAAGATAATTTAGAATACGTGCTTATAATTAAAATGATATTTGTTATATACAATATGAAATATAAATATAAGAACAGGAAATTCTAGCTTAATTGGTATTATGTTGAACAATAGGAATAAATAAGAAAATAATGGAGGGATATAGTAATAGTCAAATACAAAGAGATATATCATCTTAAATAATTATATGAACAATATTGAGACATATAAAATGGAATAAATTCCTATAATTTAAGATAAAAAAGCTCGACAGTATGAGATTTCAAAGAATTATAAAACTCAGTAAATACAATACACTTAAAAAATATTTCAAATTAATGGTTATACCTGTAGTTATGGTTTAATATAGTTAATTATTTTTGAAAATTATATTTTACTCCAGTTGCTTCCTCTGAATATTCCCATAATTGCTCTGCTAATTGTTTGTTATGAGAAACAGGACTTGAAAAATTTCTTACTGCCCAACCCCATAGACCTAAAATCAAAGGTCCATAGTATTTTCCACCATTGATTTTTTTATCTGTTGCTGCTCTGATAAGAGGAATTGCTCCAAGATACGCCGTTTGCCCTAATAAAAAAGAAATAGAATTATGATAGAAACTTCTTAAAGAATTCTTCTCGTTTTTAGTTCCGGATTTGAATAAATTTGTTCTTGCAATTCCCGGATGAACCGCAATGCTCAAAGATTTAATTTTATATTGGTCAAATTTTCTTTGTAACTCATAAGCAAAAAGTAAATTAGCTAGTTTACTTTTTGAGTAGGCGTTATATCTATTATAATTCGATTCATTATATTCATTCATAATATTAGAATTACTCGAAAAATGAGCAATACTACTTACTGTAATTACTCTAGAGTTTTCGGTATTTTTAAGATAATCCATCAAAATTCCTGTTAATGCAAAGTGGCCTAAATGATTTGTACCGAACTGCATCTCGAAACCATCTACAGTTTTTTGATAGGGAGTCCACATTATGCCAGCATTATTGCATAATACATCCAGCTTATTAAATCTCTTTTTAAATTCATCACCAAATTTTTTTATATTTTCTAGATCAGCAAGATCAAGTTTGATATAAGTTATATCAGCATTTTCAGTTTCACTTAAAATCGAATCAATTGCTTTTTTTGATTTCTCTTTATTTCGACTTGCGAGTATAACTTTTGCCCCTTTTTTTGCAAGGACCTTTGCCATATTAAATCCTATTCCTGAATTTGCACCTGTTACAATTATAATTTTTCCAGATAAATTGCCAATTTTTTCTGTATTCCACACTGTTTTCACCTTGTTTTTCAGGATTTATTTTTTTAATATTAATTCTATTATAATATATACGAATATATTATTTTGTATATTATAATTTAATAAATTGCATAAAATTTTTTTCATAAATGGGGGCAATAAAATGAAAAATCTAATTGTTTATTTTTCAAAAACGGGAACTACGATGAAAGTAGTGGATGAAGTATCGAAGAAATTAAATTCAGACGTAGCAAAATTATCATCTAAATCAGGTTTTTTTGGGACACTTTCTAAAAGCCTATTCGGAGGAAAGATTGAATTGGACCCAATTAAATTCAATCCTGAAAAGTATGATCTTGTTATTATAGCAACACCTGTTTGGGGCGGTAACCCTATAGCGCATATAAAAACATTTTGTCAAAGGTATAAATTTAATAAAGTAGCTTTTATTATTACTAGAAAGGGATCAGGATTAAATAGACCTTTAAAAAAACTTATCAGTTTAACAAAAGAACCCATAGCAGTTTTAGAATTTGTTGACAAAACAATCAATGGAAATACCAGAAAAGAAAAAATAGATAAATTTGTTAATGAAATAAACTCTTTAAAATAAAAAAAGACACCCAAATTGGGTGCCTTTATATTTGAATTGATAATTATTTGTTAAATTCTCTTTCAATTTCCTGTTCAGCCCATGCTAAACCTTCATCAACAGTTTTCTTTCCATTTAAAACATCTCCAACCATTGTTCCAA
>CAZGZM010000319.1:0-2701 GCA_964529955.1 uncultured Thermotogaceae bacterium | reverse complement strand
AGAAAAATGCCCGGAAGAATCATTGGTGAAACAAACGATGTCGATGGAAAAAAGGGTTATGTAATGGTTTTACAAACTAGAGAACAACACATACGAAGAGAAAAAGCAACATCAAATATCTGTTCAAATCACGCTCATAATGCAATGAGAGCAGCTATTTACATATCTTTAATAGGCAAAAAAGGGTTTGAGGATATTTCAAGGAGATCTTTTTCGAAAGCTCATTATCTCTATGAAAAACTTATTAAGAATGAAAAAATACACCCAGTTTTCAATGGACCTTTCTTCAACGAATTTGTTGTAAAAATTGAAAAAGACATAGCAACTTTAAACAGAGAATTGCTGGAAAGAAAGATTTTGGGTCCTATAGATCTATCAAAATATTTTGAAAATATGAAGAATTGTGCCCTCTTCGCTGTAACAGAAACAATTAGAAATGAAGATATAGAATATCTAATTGGAACTCTGGAGGAATTATTATGAGTATTTATGATAAATCAAAAGAAGGAAAGATTGCATTTTTACTTCCAGAAGAAAATGAATATAAAATAACTCCAGAATCAGTTCTCCCAGAAAAATATATAAGAAAAGAAAAAGCTGATTTACCTCAATGTTCTGAATTGGATGTAGTAAGACATTATTCAAAGCTAGCAAAAATCAACCATTCTGTTGATTCGGGTTTTTATCCACTGGGATCCTGTACAATGAAATACAATCCAAAAATAAATGAAAAAACTGCTTCACTTAGTGGATTCTCGAATCTGCATCCATTTTTGGAAGAAGAGAACATTCAAGGTGCTATGGAATTGATGTATAATCTACAACTTTATTTGAGTGAAATCACTGGAATGGATGAAATGACTCTACAACCTGCTGCTGGAGCACATGGTGAATTAACAGGAATGTTAATTGTAAAAAAATATTTCCAAAGTATAAATGATAATAGGAAAAAGGTACTTATTCCTGATTCAGCTCATGGAACTAATCCAGCTTCTGCAATTATGGCAGGATTTGATGTTATTGAACTTAAATCAAACGAACATGGGGTTTTACCTGCACAAACTGTAAAAGAAGCCTTAAATGAGGACGTTGCGGCAATAATGATGACTAATCCCAATACTCTTGGTTTATTTGAGAGGGACATAGTCGAAATTGCGAAATTAGCTCATGAAAATGGAACCCTTCTTTATTACGACGGAGCAAATTTAAATGCAATAATGGGTAAGATAAGACCTGGAGATATGGGTTTTGATATTATTCATTTAAATCTTCACAAAACTTTTTCTACTCCTCATGGTATGGGTGGACCTGGAAGCGGTCCAGTTGGGGTTAAAAAGAAATTAAGAGAATTTTTACCAGTTCCTATTGTTAACAGAAATGATGAAGGATTCTACTTCGATTACGATTTGAAAAATACCATCGGTAAAATGAGATCCTTTTATGGAAATTTCGGAGTTCTTGTTAGAGCATACACATATATTCTTTCAATGGGATATGATGGCTTGAAAAAAGCATCTGAATTAGCAGTTTTAAATGCAAACTATCTTAAATGCAATTTAAAGGAAATTATTCCACCTGCCTTTGAAGGATTATGTAAACACGAATATGTTGGACATCCCGGAAATCTGCCAAAGGAATATGGAGTAAGAACATTAAATATTGCCAAAAGAATGTTGGATTACGGGATACATCCACCAACAATATATTTTCCATTAATTGTTCATGAAGCTCTAATGATAGAACCAACTGAAACCGAAAGCAAAGAAACATTGGATAATTTTGTTGAAATAATAAAAAAAATAGTGGAAGAATCAAAGAAAGATCCTCAAATGGTTATTGATTCTCCTCATAAAACTTATGTTAGAAAACTTGATGAAGCGAAAGCTTCAAGAAAGCCTAAGGTAAGATGGAACAAAAGTAGTTGAAAAAAATATTAACACGTGATATTATTTTTCTTGCTGAGCAGGAGTAGCTTCAAGCGGTCGAGCGCCGCCTTGGTAAGGCGGAGGTTGAGAGTTCGAATCTCTTCTCCTGCTCCAAAAGGGCTGAGAAATCAGCCCATCTTTTTATATATATCCTTAATTTAATTTTTTCTTAACAAAAAAGCATACATAAATTAAAATAAAATATGTAGAATTTTACTGACCGGTAGGTAAAAAATTTGGAGGTGTACTATGTCAGTTATAGGTAACATGAAAAAAGCTATGTGGACACAAGCTGCAAAGTTTGTTGCTAGCGTAGTTAGAAACTCATCAGAAGAATCTATGTATAAATTATTTGCTACAGTAGCTGCCCTGAGTAAAGAACCTGCTAAGAGTGGATTGAAAACGATTGCCCAAATGGCTAAAGAAAAGCATCCAATGATTACATCTTGGAAGAGAGTTTTTGAAAATGCAAGTCCAAAGAGCGTAGAAAAAGTTATGAATAATTTGATAATTAACGAATTTGCACTCGGTGAAAAGATCCGACAGGAAAAAATGATTGAACATGAAGTTGTTATTCCAAAATTAATGGTTTTAAGTCCTACATATGCATGTAACTTAAATTGTGTTGGATGTTATGCTGGTCTTTATGGAAGAAAATATCAGTTATCCAAGGAAGAAGTATGGAATCTTATGAGAGAAGCCAATGAAATGGGCATCTATTTCTTCATCGTTACTGGTGGAGAACCCTTTGTATGGCCACATTTCTTTGAACTCTT
>CAZGZM010000318.1:0-2719 GCA_964529955.1 uncultured Thermotogaceae bacterium | reverse complement strand
AGGGTTAGTTCAGAAGAAACTAAAAAAGAAAGGAGATTTAATATGAAAATTCTTAACAGAAAATTCGATTCTAAAAAAGGGGATTATCACAAGCTTTGGAACTTTATTATAGATAACTACCAATTGAATAACGAGGATACAACCTGGACAATTGGAAGGTTAAGTGATTGGAAACATGGTTTATGGCATAATAGAAAACTCGATCCTTCATTCATGGCTGAGAACTGTCATGTATGGACAAATATGTTCGATGATTTTGTTGGGATTGCAATAGCTGAGGAAGGTGACAGTCTTTTCCATCTTTTTATTAAACCTAATTACAGACTCTATCTTTATTATAAAATGCTGGATTTTGTTGAGGAAAACTGGAGCGAAAGAGAAAACAGACTTCATACTGAAATCCCTGAAGATAATGAGATACTTGGAAATATTCTTATGAAAAGAGGGTACAGTAAAAGACCAGATTCTTATACTACTGAGTATGATTTGAAAAACTTTCAGATTTCTCTTGATCTACCTGAAGGATTTAAAGTTGTAAATATGGAAGAAAATAGAGATTATGAGAGTAAACTTTTGCTCTATCACAGTGGCTTTCAGAATAGAGATTCATTTGAGGAGTGGGATATGGTTACTTTCAGATATAACAGAGAAAGTCCTGCTTATAATCCCGGATTTGATTTTTCTGTTATTGATGAGAATGGAAAACATGTTTCTGGATGTGTTTGTTTCATAGATTTTGAAAATAATTATTCAGAGATTGAAAAGGTTTGCACTCATAAGGATTATAGAAGAATGGGACTTTCTTCCGGACTTATCCAGAGAGCTTTTATGAAGCTCAAGGAAATTGGAATAGCAAAGGCATATATTACGGGATACAGCGAAGAAGCCAAGGGAACATATAAAAAGGTTGGAGCAGTTAATTGTAAAATCAATTTTGATTATGAAAAGAAGTTCTAACCGAAAATATTTCTGAAAATTCTATATATCAAGGATATTTAATTTTGTTCGGGGTGATGAATTATTAGTAAAAAGTCTCTGGTGTTAGCAGGATCTTATCTGTCAGTAATGATTTATGAATATGAAATGAATAATCCAAAGGCAATGAAAGTTGGTAATCTTTATACGAATAAAACAGTAGGAGGTATGGGTCCGGGAAAGGCTCTGAATTTAAAAAAACTCAGTTTTGATTCTTCGTTGTACTCTCCCATAGGAAATGATCAACCCGGAAGATATATAAAGGAATATCTAAATAAAAATGGGATTAGATTCTTTTATGATTATCAGGAAGATGGAACGAACACCCATATTAATGTTATGGATAAAAATGGTGATAGAAATTCAATTGGTATCATAACGCCCGGTTGTAATTATAGTATGGATTTTGAAAAGATAGAGAGACTGATAATTGATTCTGATTATATTTGTTTGAATGTGAACGATTTTTGCAGATATGCTATTCCTTATATAAAAAAGCATAAAAGAGAAATCTGGTGTGATTTAGGTGACTATGAAAATAATAATGCTTATTTTGATGACTTTGCTAAAGTTTCTGACTACGTAACGATGAGTGGGTCGAAGTTGGATAATCCCCAATCTGTTATTAATAAATTTATCGATGACGGAAAGAAACAGGTGGTTGTAACTCTTGGATCAGAGGGATCAATAGGAATGGACAGGGAGAGGAAGTTGATATATGTTCCTATAATCAATGGCTTTGAGAGAATTGATACTAATGGTGCAGGGGATACTTATTTTTCTGCAATGTTGTATTGTCACTCGAAAAATTACTCTCTTGAGAAATCTATGAGAGTTGCAACAATAGCAGCTGGATTAACTATAAGCAGTTTAGAGTTGTTTAACGAGAAGTTGTCTGAAGAGTATCTGGAAAATTTGTACTCTGAATATTATCTATAATTTAATTTCTGATGATTATTTTTCAATTGAAGAAACATTATGATATTCGAGCGAGTTTATAAAGTGTTATAGCAACAAAAATAATTGCTGAGATTGTACTTGCGCTATGTAAGATTTTAATAGGAAATATATCAAATTTATCAAAACTCAATATCCCTCCAGTGATTAAAATAATTATCATAGATATTACTCCAAGTACAAGAAATAGATAAAAGTTTGAATCTGAAATTTCTGTGCTTTTTATTAAATTAATATATGATATAACATTTACGACAACCAATACTACTGCAACGATTTTGTGCACTGCGAACAGGGGTTTATTTAAGGGTCTTCCCCTTTTGTTTAGGACAATTCCAGATATTATTGTTATTAGAAAAAGTATTGAAGTAAATATTGTTATTTGTAATACCCATTGTTTTTTCTCCCATTCTTTTTCTCATTTGAAAAAATAATTTTTTTGATTATAGCATTTTGAAAACTTTCATCAAAGGGAATGAAGATAAGGAATAATAAAAAGAAATTAGAAAGATTAATTGAAAATGTTTCTGTTATAACAGACAAAATATTTGTATAGAAAAAAGTATCGGTTATGATAGAATAATAATGAATTTATTTATAAAAGTTCTATCGTAATAGAAACAAAAGGAGAGATTATTATGATACAGCGACCCTTTTATCTAACTAAACTTTTAAAAAACAGAGAAAACGGAATGGTAAAAATACTTACCGGAATGAGGAGAGTGGGAAAATATTCTCTTCTAATGATGTTAAGAGAGGAATTAAATAAAGATGGAATAGAAGAAGA
>CAZGZM010000317.1:0-2733 GCA_964529955.1 uncultured Thermotogaceae bacterium | reverse complement strand
ATTTTATATGGAGGAAAACCATTTCCAAGTTTCATATTACTTCTTACATTTATTGATACATTTGTATTGTTTCTTTTAAACACTTCAACTATTTTTTCATCGATATTTGTTCCATGAGCAATAATAATTTTGTTATTTAAGATACCAGTTCTTTCAATTTCTTCAATATCAATCGTCTCGTATTCCTTTTTTGTTTCATAAAGGTGCATTGTAAGCGGAAGATCGTTCTTAAAAGCGTAGTTTGAAATTTTACTCAAATCGGATAAACTCAGTGTATAAGCGGAATGAGGTCCCAATCCGACTTGTATTCTACTATCATAAGAATCTTTATATTTGCTTATGAATTCCCTTGCATTTTTCATAATTTTTGAATATTCACCATCTATGTTGGTTATTCCCCTAGTAATTAAAGCTTTTAATCCTGAATCTCCAACAGCTTGTGCAATCTGGTCACAGCCCATATACATATCAACAAAATGGGTAATACCTCTCCTCGATAATTCCAGAATTCCTAACATAGCGCCCCAATAAAAATCCTTCCCACTTAGTTTATCTTCTCTTGGATTAATTTCTTTAAAAAGCCATTCATAAAAACTTTTATCTTCTCCATAACCCTTTAAAAGATTCATAACAACATGGGTATGGGTGTTGGTAAGACCAGGAAGTATCATTTTATCTTTGAAATCTAAAATTTCTTCATTTTCTAATGGAGTAATATTTTTTCCAATATCCTTTATTATTTTTTCTTCAACCCGAATATCCTTTTTTTCCGGATAAAAATTCAGTCCATCTAAGACCCAACCATTTTTTAAAATCATATTATTTCTCCCAAATAATCAATTATTCTTTCATTCAATATTACTCTTTTTATATCTGTTTTTTCCATTTTTTCAAAAAAGCATTTATACTTTTTTCCTGATATAGGATCATAAATTTCAGGACTTATTTCTAACAAAGGAATTAATACAAAGGATCTATTATTCATATCATAATGAGGAATTTTTAAATTTTCTTCATTAATAGTTTCCTGATTATAAAGTAAAATATCAATATCCAATGTTCGTGGTCCCCATCTGAAAGTCTTCTCTCTATGACTAAGGGTTTCGACTTTTTTTAAAATCATTAGAAGTTCTATGGGTAAATATTTGCATTCAAAAAGACCAACAGCGTTTAAAAAATAAGATTGTTCTATATATCCATATGGTTCGCTTAAGTAAAATGAAGAAATATTTTTTAAAAAAATCTTATGTTTTTTTAACAATAATATCGAATTTATTATTCTTTTTGTTCTGTTTCCAATATTACTACCGAAAGATAAATAAACACTATTTGGCATCTAAATAAATCCTTCTTTTTTTATTTGAATAATCTTTCATATCTTGAATGGTTTTTGCTGAAAAGCCATGGTTCCACCAGTAGGGCAGTATAGAATTATCAAATAATAGTGGATCAGTATTTTCCTCAAGTAATCCCTTATTAACCAAATCTTTGAATTGTTCTGTACCTGGTATTGGAGTGAATTCATTAACCTTTGGAAGAATACCTAATTCAATACATTTATCAACTGCATTATATACATCACTTTCCTTTTGGTCAGGAAGATTAGCCATAATATATGCAGAAACATCTTCAATTTTAAAACCCGCATTTTTTAGATTTGTTACCCCTCTTATGAACATATTATCAGTGACCTTTCCTCCGGTTGATTTTTGAAGATCGGGATCAGATGTTTCATAACCGAGCATAATCGTTTTAAAATTAGTTTCTTTCATCAGTTCTGCCATTTCTTTATCAATAAATCTTACATGAACTCCATTTGGAAGATGAAATCTTGATTTTATATTTCTCTTGATCATAAGTTTCATAATATCTTTAAAAACATCACCTATAAGTAAGGCATCATCAAAAAAAACGATATCCTTACTATCATATTTTTCAATTGTTTTCCGTATGAAATTAACGACCTTTTCAGGTTTTCTTTGATTAAAGTCTTTCCATAATTTCCAGCAACTGCAATATACACATCGAAAGGGACATCCAGTACTGGAAGTTATAACAACTATTCTATTTGTATTATATTTTTCATATGACGGTTCTAAATTATGAAACCATTCTGGATCTGTTTCATTATCAATTTCAAGGTAATTAAGTGCTTTTTTTAATGGAAAGCATCCTGTACCAGGTGATACAAAATCAGCACCAGAATATTTTCTAGCATGAGAAGTTAATAAAGTTGCATAAACTCCACCAAGAATTATTTTTATATCCTTTAATTCCTCTCTTATCACTCTTATGGTATCCGAAACTCCATAATGCCAATACGTCATCATGGATGTAACGAAAACTGCATCAACATTTTTATGTTGTCTTAATTTTTCTCTAAATAAATCTTCGGGAAGTCCATACCTTTTTAAAGATCTTGGTATATTATTATCCTTCATACATTGAGGATTAGGTATTTTTGCTTTTTTGAATTTTCCAGTATTATAATAGCTTATCTTTGGACTACCATATTTTTCAATTAAATCTTTATCAAATCTATCAAGATTGTCTACAAGAAAGGTTTCATGGCCCATATTTTCAAGCATAGAAGAAATGTAAAGTAACCCAAGGGGTTTTAACCAGTAATCATATGCTGAAACATCTTCTATCCAGGGATTAACAAGTAAAAATTTCTTTTTCAAATTTTTCTAACCCTTTCTTCAAAAAAAGCCGTTCCCATAAGGGTTAAAT
>CAZGZM010000316.1:0-2741 GCA_964529955.1 uncultured Thermotogaceae bacterium | reverse complement strand
AGCTATTATACAAACAGCTGTTACACCTAAAATATAAAAAACGAAGGCTAGTCCCCTTCTTTTCAAAATACTCACCGCCGTATATAATTTTTTAAATATTAAATCCCCCGCATATAAAGCGGGGGAATGTTATTTAAAGATCAAAAACTTCTACAATTACGTCTTTTAAATTAGCTGTTTTTTCAAAGAAGAAAATAGGAATTTCGTTTTCTTCTGCAAATGTTGAAAATTTCTGATCGGCTGCATCACTTTCTTCCTTTATGAATAATGCATCCGCATATGGAGATAATTCATCGAATAACAGATCTGAAGAAGGACCTCTTCTTGCTGAGCCTTCAAGATGTGTTAAAACAACAGGAAGTTCATTATCCTTAGCCTTCTGAGCTAATGCTACAACTCTTGCTAATTCACCATCTATATCTATTCCTGCAGCGCCCAACCCTTTACCACTTGCACCAATTACAAAAATAACACATTTGTATGCTTCAGGATCGAAATCTTCAGCTGTCATTAACTTTTCAAATACGTAGTCAAGTTTTGCCATCTTACTTACAACTGTCATCTGTAAAGCACCTGGTGATTGTCCAGCAGATGTTATGAATGCTGGTTCCTCAAGTGTAAATGTTTCTTCTGCAAAAATAAATCCTGTAAAAAATACTGCTAAAGCAAAAATTAGAATCAATGCTTTTTTCATCATATATCACCTCTTAAAAATATTATTGCTTACATTTCAGGTGCTGCTGCAGCTCCATTTCTTCTAATTGAACCTGCACCAACTGCCATTCCGTCTTCAGCTATTGAAATTATATTTGGCCCCCCAAAGAAAAGATCTGGATAACCATATTCATTTACATCATGCCCAAGGATATCAGATAAGAATGCTAAAGTTGATACTGGGTAACCACCCTCAATTCTTAAGTCCTTATAGCTTGAATAACCAACGAATTTTGGAGTTGCTACAGCTTCATCAATAGACATTCCATAGTCAATTACATCTACTAATAATTGTACAATAGTAGATACTATTCTACCGCCACCGGGAGTACCAATAACCCATTTTACTTCTCCATCCTTCTGTACTATTGTTGGACAGATTGTTGTTCTAGGTCTCATATTTGGTTCCAATGCAAGGACTGATGATTTGTTTGAACTGAAATTATACATTTCATTGTTAAAGAAGAAACCATCCATGTAAAATGACGTTCCAAAGAAACTTGAAATTGTTTGTGTCCATGCTACTGCATTTCCCCATTGATCAATAACTGAGAAATGGGTTGTTGATGGGTGTTCGTAAATATTGTCTGTCTGTAATGCTGCTATTTCTGCTTCTGAAAGCATTACATCAACGTATGATTCTCCATCCATATAATCTTCTGCATTACCTATGTAATCATAATAAGTATCAGGATCAATAGCCTGTGATAAATCAATGTTCATTATTCTTGATTTTGCGTATTCCTTGCTTACAAAACCTTCTGTAGGAAGATCATAAAAGTCAGGGTCAGAGATAAAATATCTTCTATCAACATCTTCTAAAACCAATGCCTGCTGAATTATATGTACTGCAAGAGGATCATCCCATGTAAAATTCGAAAGATTGTAATTTTCGAGCATGTTTAATATTGCTAAAACCTGTGGTCCGGACACAGGAGGATAAGGAACGTATAAGTCGTATCCTCTGTATGTACCTGTTAAAGGTTCTTTAACAAATGCTTCGTAATTAGCCAAATCTTCCTTTGTAATGTAACCTCCAACTTCTTTCATGAATGCATCAATTTTTTCTGCAAGTTCACCTTCGTAGAAATCTGAAGGTCCTGTTTTCTGCAAATGCTTATATGTTTCTGCTAAATCTGGATTTTTGAAAAGATCTCCAACTTCCCATGCAAATCCTTCATTTAAAAATTCAAAACTGTTCTCGAGAAGTCTTTCATAAGTATCTGAAACTACTCCTGCAAATGTTTCATTGACAATTAATCCATTTTCAGCTAATTCTATTGATGGTTGAATAAGATCAGCAAAATCCATTGTCCCTGCAACATCTAAAGCAGCTTCTACAGCAGCCAATACTCCAGGTACACATGCACCCTTGGCGTTGTATTGGATTGGATAATACTTGTTTCCTGCATCATCTTCCTGCACTTTACTACTAAGGGTAGCAAAATCCTTTTCCAATTGTTCATAAGTTGTTGCAGAAGGCGATTTGCTTCTGAAGTCAATTGCAAATTTTTCACCGTTAGCCATAGTGATAACACAGTAACCTTCTCCTCCAAGACCTGATGCGTAAGGTTCTGCAACACCTAAAGCTAAACTGATAGCAACTGCTGCATCTACAGCATTTCCTCCCATTTCAAGAACCTGAGCACCTATTTCTGCAGCATAAGAACTTGCAGCAGCTACGACACCCTTGCTTGAAGCTACTACTGGAGCTGAATAAACAGCAAATGCAAATGAAACAATAACCAAACTAACAACTAACAAAACTAAAAGTTTTCTCAATTTTTTCCCCTCCTTATAATAAAAAAATAATTGTTATTTCTATTTTACATTAACTGCGAAAAATAAATTATCACTGGCAAAATCTGGGTTAACGGGTTTTTCAGGCCCTTCCCAGCTCCTGTAATACCTTATTGAAAGCATAGTCTTACCTTCCAATACAGGTTCAAATGAAATCTTTATTTCATTCCCTACTCCTATTGTACCACTATTTACATTTTTTGTTACTACTTTTTTATAAAATTCAA
>CAZGZM010000315.1:0-2749 GCA_964529955.1 uncultured Thermotogaceae bacterium | reverse complement strand
CAGTATTTGGGATTTTCTTGATTTTAAAGGAAGAAAAGACCTATATAATAAAGTAGGAGCAAAAGGAGCAAAACGAAAAAGAAAATACCAAAAACAATGAAAGTAATTACACCCCCAATAAAAAGTCAAGGCATAAAAACTAAGCTAGTTCCTTGGATAATACAAATATTACCAAAAAATGAAGGGAAATGGATTGAACCTTTTTTGGGAACAGGAGTAGTTGCTTTTAATATGGGTTTCAAAAAGGCAATACTAAACGATACGAATCCACATATCATAAAATTATATAAAGAAATTCAAAGAGGAATAATTACTCCTCAGATAGTTAAAACATACTTAGAAAAAGAAGGCAGTATTTTAAAAAATGCAGGTGATAATGGCTATGACCATTTCAGATTAATTAAGAACAGATTTAACAAGAACTTTAATTCTCTTGATTTTATTTTCTTATCAAGAGCAGGTTTTAACGGAATGATGAGATTTAATAAAAAAGGTGAATGGAATATCCCATTTTGCAAGAAACCTGAAAGATTTGCAAAAGCTTATATAACAAAAATAGTTAATCAAGTTGCAAATGTTTCATATACTATCAAACCAGATTGGAACTTTATAAATAAGGACATCTCTGAAGTTATTCCTCCGGCAAAAAAAGATGATATAATTTATTGTGATCCACCATACTACGGACGATATGTTGATTATTATAATGGTTGGACTGAAGCAGATGAAGAATTGCTTTTTCACCAACTACAAGAAACCAAAGCAAAGTTTATACTTTCAACTTGGCATCATAATGATTATCGAGAAAATGAAATGATATCCAAATATTGGAAACATTTCAATATTATAACAAGAGATCATTTTTATCATTCAGGCGGAAAAATTGAGAACAGAAGAAGTATTGTAGAAGCATTAGTTTGCAATTATGAACTTGATGAAAAAATTGCTGATCACAATCATGGTATAAGAAAAAAACCAAAACAACTCTCAATATTTGCATCTTCAAATGAAAACGAAAGAACGCCCGACACTAAATAGTGTCTGTCTATAAAGTCAGCAAACTTTTATTTTTTTTCGTTCATGCAAAAATTTCGAAATGAAATTTTGTAGGATTTTGTCGTTATCCGGAATCATTCTAAATAAAAAACCTGTCAATTGATTAAAATGGCTTTTTTTATCAAAAATTCTCTTTTTTTTGCATAGCTATCCTATTGATTATTAAGAAATAAAGCTTATTTTGAAATTTTTGCTCTATTTTAGTGCCGTAAGAACATGACCTGTCATTACCCGAATATTATAGGCAATGACACTCCACAAAACTTTTGACTTAAAATGCTCTAAACCTTTCCAATTTACCCTGCGTAAATTAAAACCGCGTTTTAAATTTGAAATAACAGCTTCCATTCCGCTCCTCCACTTTTTTAGTCGAGTTTCCATGCTTTTGCTGCTTGCAATATTTTTCAAACTGCCTACTATTTTATTGAACACTACATTCTTAATTCCCCTTTCTTGTGCAAATTCTCTGTTGCATTTACTTGCATAACCACCGTCATTGCTTGTTGATTCGGGTATTTTCCCGTAGTTTTTTTCTATCCTTTCCAAAGCCGGACGGTATAGGCCGGAATCAGACAGGTTCCCTTGGAGTATATCACAGTCTAAAATTAAATTACTTTTTCCCCCTGTAAAATCAACCTTATGCCCAAACTCAACTTTTCTTGAACCCTTTACAATTATATCTGTATGAGGTTCATATATTGAAAACACTTTTTCATTATTGGGTACGGCTTCTCCGTGAATTTGAAAGCGTTCCGTTTGTGAATAAACTTTCTCACACATCGGGATAAAGTGCTCAATTGCTGTTATTATTGCATAGGCATTTATACTACAATTTGACTTTTTTTTTACTGCATTTGATAAATTATTTATCGTCTTGGTAAAGGTAACTAATTGCTTTTTAAAAAGTTGTTCTGTTTTTTCTATTTTGCCGCGGCCTTTTGTGTTGTTAATTTTGTAATAAGTCTTTTTTGCTGTTTTTATGTAGTTGTTGTATTTAAAGTCAGTCAATTCTTCTGATAATTTATCTAACAAATCATAGCTTGTTTTTATGCAATCCCAAACTAATGAATTATTGGTCGGGTAATGAATGTTCGTTTCAACAACAGTGCTGTCTTGCCGTATCTGTTTTATGTCTTCAAAACCCTCATTTATAGCTATTTTATTGATTTCAACAAGAAGTTTTTGCAAACTTTTTTCTTTAATTCGTGAGATATATTTTTGATACATTTGAAAACTGTAAGGGCGTAATTCATCAATTTTTAAAAATAGTGCGCAAATTCTTGAATCTTCCTGATGAAATTCCAATTCTCTGTAATCAAGGCCTTTGAGTTCTTTATAAATGGCTGCTCTCATGATTTGTTCAACGCTCGGAACATCGCCTCGCCCAAACCTTGTGTTTTTGTTGTTGCCTATCACGTCCTTGCTTATAATATTCACTAAATCTGTGTGTTGCTCTATAATAGTATCCATTAAACCAAACTCCGGATTTTTTGCCCAATTAGCTTGCTCGAATTTTATTGTTAAATCTGAAAATAACTTCATGTCTCTAAATTTTTCCGGAAATTAACAAAAAGTATTTTTGTAAGCAAACTTTTTAACATATATATTTACAGGTGTTTAGACTTTATTGACAGGCTCTAATTAGACAACTATGAGTTCTTGTTCTAATAATTCGACCGTAAAATTTTGTACG
>CAZGZM010000314.1:0-2754 GCA_964529955.1 uncultured Thermotogaceae bacterium | reverse complement strand
TCTTATCCTTTTTCTCCTTAAGTTTTATTTTTCCCTTTACATTTCTTAAATAATACAATTTTGCTCTTCTAACCTTTGCTTTTCTTAAAATTTGTATCTTTTCAATATGCGGGCAGGCATACGGAAAAATTCTTTCTACACCTATTCCAGCAGAACCAATTCTTCTTACTGTAAAAGTTTTTCCTACACCGCTACCTTTAACTCTAATAACTATTCCTTCGTAAGCCTGAAGTCTTTCTCTTTTTCCTTCTTTAATTTTAACATGAACTCTAACCGTATAACCCGGTCTTACCTCAGGTAAATCTTCTCTAATAAATTCACTTTCAATAGCTCTTATGTATTGATCCATTTTAATCCCTCCTGGTATCTATTTCTTCTTTAATAATTCTGTCCAAAGTAATTGCAACCGCTGCCCTTACTGATAAATGATTAAACTCTGAATAAAATCTTATTGGTTCAAGAGCATAGTCACATTTAGATAATATTTCATCTGGTAAACCCCAACTGGTACCAAATAAAAATAAAATAGGTTTTTCATTTTTTAAAATTATTTTTGACATTTCTTCATAACTTAATCTATCATTTCCCTGCTTTGCTGATGTAAAAACTATTAAAGGCTTTTCTCCTTCATTTTCTATTATTTCTTCTATAGCATCTTCAAGATAAGAAGCTTTTTTTACTATTGTAAGAGCTTCAGTCCTACTTGGATTATATTCCTTGCCAAACTCTTCTCTCCAATATTTTAATACATTATGTACTATTTCTTGTTGAGCCGGCAAATTAGAAACAACGAAATACCCTTTAATTTTATATGTTCTACATGTTCTTGAAATATCATGAACATCCATATTTGTTACTGCACTTGAAACTATTTTTCCATCTCTTCCCAAAACAGGATAATGCATTAAAGCAACATATAACTTATTCAACATCTTCAAAAATCTCCTGGAATAAACTTATCAATGCTTTCTTATCTAACATGTCAAAGTCATGCTTTATAAACAAATCTGGTCTTCTTTTAATTGTTCTTATCAAACTTTCCTTTCTTCTTTCTAAATCAATAACACTATGATTTCCACTTAAAAGATACTCAGGCACTTTTTTATCTTTTATTTCTCTTGGTCTTGTATAGTGTGAATAATCAAGTAAATCATTGTTAAAAGAATCTTTTTCAACGGATTCCTCGCTTCCAACAATACCTGAAATGAACCTTCCAATAGCTTCAATCATAACCATAGTGGCCTGTTCTGCTCCATTTAATATAAAATCTCCAATTGATACTTCGCAATCAACAATATCCATAATTCTTTCGTCTATCCCTTCATATCGACCACATAAAAAAAGAAGGTCTTTCTTTTTTGCAAATTTCTTTGCAATATCATTATTGAATAATTTTCCCTGAGGAGATGGATATATGACATACGGATTATTTTTTTTAAAAATACTTTCAAAAGCATTAAAAAAGGGTTGAGCTTTCATAACTAACCCACTGCCTCCTCCAAAGGGATAATCTTCAGTCATCCTATGTTTATCTTCAGTATAATGTCTCAAATCAAAAACATTTAAGTTTACAATTCGAGATTTTATTGCTCGAGAAAAAACTCCAAACTTTTTCAAGATATCGAACATCTCTGGAAAAATAGTAATAACATTTATTTCCATCAATTATCTCCATTTTCATACTCAAGCACTTTGACAAATATTTTTCCATTATCCAGATCCATCCTTATGATAAATTCATCTACTATTGGAATTAAATTCTCTATTATTCGATGATTTTCTTCTCTTTGAATAACTAGAACATTTTTAGCACCAGTTTCAATTATTTCTGCAACTTTTCCAATAAACTGCTGATCTTCATCATAAACTTCAGAATCTAAAACCTGGTAAAAAAAGTATTCACCTTCATCAAGATCAGGCAAATGACTTTTTTTAATACAAACATAGAAATTTCTTAATCTCTCAGCTAAAGATATATTATTTATACCGTCAAGAAATATAATAAAACCTTTACCAACTTTCCTTATATCAATAATTGTTGATTTAAATGATTTCCTGTTTTCTTCTGCATAAATAAAAACATTTTTTAGATTTTCAAAGATCTCATCAACATTAGTCAGAGGTTTTAATTTCAATTCTCCTCTTACCCCATGAGGTTTAATAATCTTTCCAATAGGAATATAATCCTCATGAATTATTTCATTCATCTAATCACCTTTAAAATAAAACTTTCTCTTGCAGATCCTGCTAAAGCATTCAATAAAATATTTATTGATTTTATAGTTCTTCCATCTTTACCAATAATTTGTCCTACATCATCTTCCGAAGCTTTTATCTCAAATACTTTATTATTATTTTCGGAATACTCTTTAACTGAAACATTTTCAGGATCTTTTACAATGCCTTTGAGAATATAAATTAAGGTATCTTTCATTATTCAGATTGTTTTTCTTTTTTATTTCGATCTTTTAATTCGTCCACTTTCTTAATAACTCCATATCTCTTTAATATGGATTTGGCTGTATCTGTAGGCTGAGCCCCTTTCATTATCCATTCAACAGCTTTTTCTACATTGAAAGACTCTCCATTGATCTCAAGAGGATTTTCTTTTATTGGATCATAAAATCCCAAACAATCTATGTATGCACCGTCTCTTCTTTTTCTGGAATCTACAACGACCAACCTATAATATGGTCGATTTCTTCTTCCCATTCTAGTTAATCTTATTCTTACCACCTAGTAAACACCTCCATT
>CAZGZM010000313.1:922-2779 GCA_964529955.1 uncultured Thermotogaceae bacterium | reverse complement strand
CTGGACCCTATACCCTGTACCCTTCTTTTATGAATGAGTCCTTCCCATTCTCGACTCACGATTCACGTTTTTCCCACTGCTTCTATATCACTTCTATGCTGCTCTTACTGTACTCATTAACCTGAACCCTGCACCCCCTCTTCTTTTCACTGCGTTCTTCCCACCATATTCCATATGCTATATCCTGTTTTTAATGTGTTCTTCCCATTTACTACCCACCAATCACTCGACACTAAAAACTGCTTTTCTTTTATCGGAAATATATCGGAAATTTATCGGAAATCATATGCAAATAGGTGTAAAATATAATAGGGTGATTTGATGAAAAAAACTTGGAATCCAAAATATAGAATAACTTCTTCAATTGCTATGAATCTTATGAAAATTGAAGAAATTAGAACAAGAATTCAAAGTTACATAATATCTCCATCAATAATTTCGAAAATAAGAAACGAAATGAGAATAACTTCCACTCATTACTCAACCAAAATAGAAGGAAATTTACTAACAGTTAAAGAAGTAAAAGAAGTAATAAAAAGACAGCAAACATATTACGGTCGAAAAAGAGACATTAAAGAAGTGAGAAATTATTGGGACGCTCTTTTAGAAATTGAGAAAAGAGCAGAAGAAAAAGAACCCTTTTCCAAAGAATTAATAAAAAAAACTCATGCATTAATACAATATGGAAAAAGATCAAAACAGAGTGAATATAGAATAATTCAAAATATGATAAAGGACTCATTAAATGGAGCAATAGTATATTTGCCTCCAGAAGCAAAGGACGTTCCTTATTTGATGAAAGAACTTATAACGTGGGTCAATAAAAATGCAAAAAAAATTCCTGTTCCAATAATCGCAGCGTTAATCCACTATCAATTTGTGACAATACATCCGTACATAGATGGAAACGGTAGAACAGCGAGGTTATTAACCACTTTCATTCTTCAAAGAGATGGATATGGACTGGATGGATTATTTTCAATGGAAGAATATCATGCAACAAATCTAAATGAATACTATGAGAAACTGATGACTCATCCACATCACAATTATTATGAAGGCAGAGATAAAGTGGATATAACAAGTTGGTTAGATTACTTTATTGAAACACTCACAAGAATATACATGAAAACAGAAGAAGAGATTAATAAAATAAAGAAAAAGAGAAAAGTTACAAATGAGAAATTAAAATTAAATCACAGACAAAAAATAATACTGGAATTATTCTCTGAAAAAGAAATAATAAAAGTAAATGAAATATCAAACGAAATAGGATTATCTAAAAGAATGACTAGAAATCTTGTTGGAAAATGGGTAGAAGAAGGATTTTTGGAAATTGAAAAACCATCAAATAAAAACAGATCATATAAACTATCGGAAATATATCGGAAATCAACTAGTTTTTAGTTGCTTGTTATTAGTTATTAGTGTAAACAGGGGCAGTTCTCTGAGCTGAGTTTCTCACCATATCCAAGGAGAATTATTGTTCTATATCATTCTTCTTGGGTGAACCAAATAAAAACAATCGAACAACTCGAATTTCAGAATGATGAATGTGTCAGTGCTTCTTTTTTATTCTCTGTTCTCTATTCTCCATTATCTTTCTTTTAAAATTCTCCTCTTCATGGGAGGAGTACCTCCGAAGGAGGGGAGGTGGGTAATCTTCTTTTTTATCTCTTTTTATCTTTTTCTCAATTTCTTCCCATTCACGACTCACCATTCTTAGCTCCATATCCCATATCCGGTTTTTATGTATGTCCATTCACTAATCACCAATCACCAATCACTGTTCTTAGCCCCATATCCCATATCCCATATCCCGTCTCTGATGTTTTTCCCTTACCTTCATTAGTGTAA
>CAZGZM010000313.1:0-912 GCA_964529955.1 uncultured Thermotogaceae bacterium | reverse complement strand
CCATATCCCATATCCTATATCCAGTTTTCCGTTCTTCCTCCATTCACCAAACACTAAACACTGTATTTACATGTTATAATATACTAACTCACGATATACTAACTCATAAGTTAGTAATATAATTTGAAAAGAGAAGGTATCAATTATGTTCATTAATAGAAAAAGCGAAATGGAAATTCTTGAAAAATATAAAGATAAAAGAGATTTTCAAATGCTGATCGTATATGGGAGAAGAAGAGTTGGAAAAACTACACTTATAAAAGAATTTTCAAAAGAAATGGAAAATATTTTCTTTGTATGTGATGAAGTAAACGATAAAATATTACTGAAAAACTTTTCAAATACCGTTTTAGAACATTACAATCTTCGAGATACCTTTTCTGACTTTGAATCCTGGGAAAAGGCATTGGGATTCATTTCTCAAAAAGCAAAGAAAAAACAATTGCTGCTGGTAATAGACGAACTTCCATATCTTGTAAATTCTACAAAGAATGATTGATCATGAAATAGAAAATACGAAACTCTTCATTATTTTATGCGGTTCTTCAATCAGTTTCATGGAAAAAGAAATCTTAAGCAGCAAAAGTCCCCTTTTTGGAAGAAGAACTGGTCAATTAAGAGTCGAACCATTTTCATATGAAGATACAACCCTATTTTATCCAGAACTTTCTACTGAGAAAAGAGTATCTTTATATGGAATAATGGGAGGTATTCCTCAATATATACTTAAATGGAATAAAAACTCCTCAATAAAAGAAAATATAAAAGAAAATTTTCTGGATACATCTTCCTATTTATATGCAGAACCAAGATTTCTTTTAAAGCAGGAATTGAGAGAACCCACAATTTATAATTCAATAATAGAATCAATAGAATTGGGAGCAAGCAAGTTAAACGAAATAACAACAAGAA
>CAZGZM010000312.1:634-2782 GCA_964529955.1 uncultured Thermotogaceae bacterium | reverse complement strand
TTCCTAATTTCTTGTTTTCACAATTTCTTTGTCCCCTTCTGTACCCTGAACCCTGTACCCAAGAAGAATCACTGTTCTTTGTGATTCTGCGATCGAGAAAAATCGTTTGAAAATTCTATGTTCCAAGGAATTTTCAGATGTTTTCGAAGGAAGGAAAACTCTTCCCCCACTCACCAATCACCAAACACTATCCACTCGACACTGTTCTATCCATTCACGACTCACGATTCACGACTCACGACTCACGTGTTTATATTCACTAATCACCAAACACTATATCTCCATTCTCTACTCACAACTCATTTAATATCATTAACTAAGAGTATGTTATACTAGATAAGTACATAGTATTAAATTCTGAGGTGTTAAAAATGACTTCTATAATTGAAGGAAAAATTGAAAATAAATTCAAAGAAAAAGGCATTATTAGAACAGATGAAATAATAAAAAAGAATATTAATTACAACGACATACAAACAGCTTTAAAAAAGGGAGAAATAATAAAAATCAAAAGAGGACTATATAGAGTATCAAAAAGTTACAAAGGAATAGAAAGCGATTTTGAGAATGTAACAGCAGCAAGTCCATACTCAGTTGTATTTCTTACTTCTGCTCTTAATTATTATGGATTTACAACATACATTCCTCCAAAAGTGACAGTTCTAATGCCAATGAATATGACCTTTCTAAAAATTGAAAATCCTCCAGTAAAAATATACTACTCAAGTATTGAACCATATGATTATGAAGTGGAAGAAAAGGAAACCGAAAATGGAATGATAAGAATAACAACAAAAGAGAGAACAGTTTGTGATGTATTCAGATATAGGAAAAAAATCGGAATGGATATAGCTATAGAAGGACTCAAGGAATACCTTAAATCAAAAAGACAAAACATAAATAATCTTATAAAAATAGCTGACAAACTCAGAATTAAGAATGTAATGATGCCCTTTATCATGGCAATACAAGGGTGATATTAATGGCTAATAATATTGGAGCATCTATAACTGCAAGATTATTAAACATAGCAAAAAAATCAAATAGAACGAATGAAGCAATATTATCCCAATATTTCTATGAAAGATTTTTGTATAGAGTTGGTTTATCTGATTATAAAGATAAATTATTTCTAAAAGGTGGACTACTGTTAATTAGCTACGATAGATCTGATAAAATGAGACCCACCAAAGATTTGGATTTTTCAATTAAGAATTTAGCAATAAACAGAGAATCCGTTAAAAAGATGATAAAAGAAATAATGAAAATAAAAGACAAAAATGATAGTGTATATTTCAAAGAAGAAACTCTGCAATTGAAAAGAATAATGGAAGAAGCTGATTATGAAGGATGGCAAGTATCATTTAAAGGATACATAAGAGGAACCAGAGTAGAGAACAAACTAAGAATAGATATTGCTACAGGAGATGTAATCTCACCTGAACCAGTAGAAATAAAATATCCTACATTGATCGAAAATGAAGAACCACTAATAATGGCATATTCAATTGAGAGTGTAATCGCTGAAAAATATGAAACAATTATAAGAAGAGGTATAGCCAACAGTCGAATGAAGGATTTCTATGATATAGTTCATATAGCTGAATGCGAAGACTTCAAACATTCAGTTTTGAAATCTGCAATAGAAAAAACACTTGAAAACAGAGAAACAACTCTACCAGAAAATTTAGATGAATTTTTCGACTATCTTACAGAATCAGAAGGAATAAATGAAAGATGGTTTAGTTTTATCAAAAGAATGGAAAAATTAGATCAAGAAGATTTTAGCAAAGTTATAAAAAGAATCAAAAAGTTTATAATACCAATATTTAAAAATAAAAACTGCAGATCATGGAATAAAGAAAAATGGATTTGGGAAGAAATAACCGATTAATAGAAAGATATTAGTTGTTAGTTACTAGTTATTGGCAATTAGTCATAAAAAAAGGTTTTCATAGGGGAAAAATTTTTTCCAAGCACTAAACACTATCCACAAGACACTGTTCTTCTTTCTCCTTCTTTGAATTACAAAAATATTTGTGATACAATAAAAAGGACATACTACACTTTATGCAGAAAGTGTATAGTGTTTTAAAAATAAGGAGGTTGCCATCTCAAAAACATATAAAAAGGAAGAATTGGTTAAAT
>CAZGZM010000312.1:0-624 GCA_964529955.1 uncultured Thermotogaceae bacterium | reverse complement strand
AACACTATCCACAAGACACCGCTCTTTCTGTACCCTGAACCCTATACCCTGCACCCTTCTTTTAATGGGTCTTCCCGACTCACGACTCACGAAGTTCCCGACTCACAACTCACGAATCTCGATTCACGTTTTTTCCAACTTCTTCCCCACTGCTCTTTTCCGTTCCCTTTATTAAATTACCCCCCATGGGTTTAAGTGTTTTTAATTAGTTAGTAAACTATGAGTAATTATGATTATTAATTAGAAAAGTTAACATCAGTTAATGTTAAAATTTTCGAGATATACGGAAAACATATTGAATTAAAAGATTACAAGTGATAAAATGTATGACAGGGGAGAAAGTAGTGAAAAAATTCGATTAAAGGGATTAGATAATCTTAGGGCAAGATAATCGTATTTATTCACTACTTTTTTATGTAACTAAAAGGGCAACGTGTGGTTACTAAGAACGGATATAGAATCTAGAATCTAGGAAAGAACAATTTTTTGAAGGCAGTAAATTTTTATTTCTGGTTTTTCATTTTATCTTTTATTACTGCACTCTGTACCCTGTACCATAGGTTCTTACTGTACCCTGTACCCTGAACCCTGTACCCTAGGTTCTTGTACCCTGTACCCTAGCGC
>CAZGZM010000311.1:1577-2800 GCA_964529955.1 uncultured Thermotogaceae bacterium | reverse complement strand
TTAGTAAAAATGAACTATGTAAGTTGTTCACCTTTTAGAGTTCCAATTGCAAGATTAGCCGCAGCTCAAGCAGCTATAAAAAATAAATAAGAATATTTTTTGACCCCCGAGAGGGGGTCATGATTTTTTGGGGGAATAAATGTTACAAGCTTTCAGTCAATTTTTTTCTACAACAGGGTTAATTAATTTCTCTTGGGAAAATTTTGTTATGATGGTTCTTGCTGTCGTTTTGATTTATATTGCAATAGTAAAGGATGCTGAACCCTTATTGCTTATTCCCATTGCTTTTGGTATGATATTAGCTAATATTCCTCATGAAGTTACAGGTTTATTTGTTCCAAATTCTGGACTAATGTGGTATATACAGCAGGGACTTTATTTAGGTATTTATCCTCCACTTGTATTTTTTGGAATTGGTGCTTTAACTGATTTTTCTTTCATGTTAGCAAATCCAAAAACAGTATTTTTGGGAGGAGCCGCTCAAGTTGGAATCTTTATAACTTTTTTAGTAGCAAGATTTATGGGCTTTGGTTTACCTGATTCAGCTGCTATTGCAATAATTGGAGGAGCTGATGGTCCAACCTCAATTTATGTCGCAACGAGATTTCAATCGCAATATCTTGCAGTAATAGCTATAGCTGCATATTCCTATATAGCATTAATTCCGGTTATTCAACCGCCTATAATGAAATTATTAACAACAAAAAAAGAAAGAAAAATACGGATGGGACTGCAGTTACGCCATGTGTCAAAATTAGAAAAAATTGTTTTTCCAATTGTTTCAACAATAATAATTGGATTACTTGTTCCACCAGCTTTGCCTCTTGTTGGAATGTTAATGTTTGGAAATTTGTTAAGGGAAAACGGTCACACTAAGAGATTGGTGGAAGCGGCTTCTAAATATGTTTCAGATACTGCGATAATATTCTTATCTCTTTCTGTTGGTGCTTCAGCAAATGGGAAAATATTTTTAACTTTGAATAGTTTAAAAATAGTTGGGTTAGGAGCAGCAGCGTTTGTAATTGCAACTGCTTCAGGTATTTTATTAGCGAAATTAATGAATGTATTTTCTAAACATAAAATTAATCCTTTAATCGGCGCTGCTGGAGTATCAGCAGTTCCTGATGCTGCTAGAGTTGCTCAAAGAGTTGCGCAGGAAGAAGATCCAAGTAATTTTATTCTTATGCATGCAATGGGACCTAATATCGCAGGTGTGGTAGGAT
>CAZGZM010000311.1:0-1567 GCA_964529955.1 uncultured Thermotogaceae bacterium | reverse complement strand
GCTCGAATCAAAGATGTACAATCTTTCTGTTGTGTCAGACGACCGACCCCAACTATTACAGGCCGTTCCCCACTGACAAACCAATCGATGATTTAATGGAGGGATAAAAATTGAAAAAGAAAAAATTATTCGATGTTCAAATAAATAGAGATTTTTGCAAAATATGTGGAATATGTTATTGGATATGCCCTACAAAAACTATTGTTGAGGGTGTATTTTCAAAACCAAAAGTTGAAGATAATACAAAATGTATAGGATGTAAGATGTGTGAAAACTCATGTCCTGATTTTGCAATAAGCATAGTGGAAATTGGTGAGGTGAATGAAAATGGAGAATAAAAAAGTTCTTCTACAGGGTGATGAAGCATGTGCTTTAGGAGCAATTAAAGCTGGTTGTAGATTTTTTGCTGGATATCCGATAACACCTGCAACTGATATAGCTGAGGTAATGTCGAAAGAGCTACCAAAAGTTGGAGGAACTTTTATACAAATGGAAGATGAAATTGCTAGTGCTGCTGCAATAGTTGGTTCATCACTAGCAGGAGTTAAATCCATGACAGCCACCAGTGGTCCTGGTATTAGTTTAATGTCAGAAGTAATTGGCTATGCTTGTATGACTGAAACTCCTACTGTTTTTGTTAATGTTCAAAGAGGCGGACCGTCCACGGGAATGCCTACAAAAACTTCTCAAGGTGATATTATGCAGGCCAGATGGGGAACACATGGCGATCATCAGATCATTGCTTTATATCCATCAACCGTCGAGGAAGCGTATAAATATATTGTTACTGCTTTTAATTATGCTGAATATTATAGAACGCCAGTTATATATTTGATGGATGAAACTCTTGGACACTTAAGAGAAAGTGTTAATTTGCCTGAAGAAGAAATTTTTGAGTTAAAAAGGAAGAAGGAAACAGATTTAGCAGAGGATGATATATTTCACCCCTTTGGAGAAAGCGATCAGATGCTTTCAAATCCACTTGTGGGTATGGGAAAATCAAAATTCCACGTTTCTGGATTGGTTCATGATGAATCTGGGTTCCCCGCTATTCAAGCTAAAAATGCGGATAGATTATTGAGAAGACTTGACAATAAAATCAGGTTACATACTGATGAAATTGTTATGTATGATGAATATATGACAGAAGATGCTGAAATACTTATTATTGCCTATGGTTCAACGGCAAGAAGCGCATTGAGAGCTGTGAAATTAGCAAGGGAAGATAAGATAAATGTTGGATTATTCAGACCAGTGACAATTTGGCCATTTCCTACAAGTAGAGTTAGACAACTTTTGAAAAAAGTTAATGCAGTTATTGTTGCTGAAATGAATATGGGACAAATAATTTATGAAGTTTCGAGAATTAATAAATTTGGAACAAAAACTGAATTATTAAGTAGGGTCGATGGAGAATTAATAGAGCCTCTTGAAATTTTTGATATGATTTCAAGGATAAAGTCTGAAATTATGGAATTTTAACAAAAAATAAAATATTTGAACAAAAAAAAAAATCATGGTATAATTTGTTTAAAGTTTTATAAACAGGGGGGTACAGTTGTGGAAG
>CAZGZM010000310.1:0-2809 GCA_964529955.1 uncultured Thermotogaceae bacterium | reverse complement strand
ACCTGAAGGTATGCCCCCTTTATTTATTGCCAATATCCAGCAACCAGTAACTAACAACTATTTTGAGCAATCACCATTTTGACATGAATTCGAATCCGTTATTGAATAATTCAAGGCAGGCTTCAACTATTTCTTTATTGTATAGGATTCCAGAATTTTTCTTTATTTCTTCAAAGGCTGCTTCTATACCAAGAGCAGGTCTATATGGCCTGTGTGAACTTATTGCTTCCACAACATCGGCAACTGCTATTATCTTCGAACCAAAATAAATTTTATCTTCTTTTAGACCATTTGGATATCCGCTTCCATCATTTCTTTCATGATGCTGTAGAATGTAGTCCGCTACTGGTAATTCAAATCTAAGTCCCTTAAGTAATTCGTATCCATTTTGAGAATGTTCCTTTATCATTTCGAATTCAAGTCTTGTTAATTTGGTGGATTTGTTTAATATTTCAGAAGGAATGTATATTTTCCCTATATCGTGAAGGAGAGCTGCAACCCTTATTGCTTCTATCTGGCTTTCTGATAAGTTTAATTTATTTGCTATAGCTGAACTTAACTGCGCAACCCTTTCCTGATGACCTGAAGTATAAGGGTCCCTTAATTCAACTACTTTAACGAGCGTTTCTATAAAGAGTTCATAATTCATTTTTGCATTTGCAAAGGATTCTTTCAGGTCGTTTAGAATTTTATTTTTTTCGGAGATGTCTCTCACAATGCAAATAAGTCCTCCAGCTTTCAATGCAGTTAAAGAAATCTCCTGAGGGAATAAGCTTCCATCTTTCTTTTTACCCAGAGATTCACCCTTCCAGAATCCATTTCTCTCAAATTCGGGCATTATTCTATTTTCAAAATCCTGCAATTCTTTTTCTCGGTAAAGTGTTTCCCATGATTTCCCCAATAATTCTTTATATGAATCGTATCCATAGATTTTTGCATGAGCTTCATTTAAAAATATATACCTTTGATTTTTATCTAATATTGCTATTCCGTCAATGGAGTTTTCAGTCGCTGTTTTCAGATTAACTAAAGCTCTTTCATCTTGCATTTTCTTTGTTATGTCAGTCATGAAAGCAAGGATCTTTTCCTTTTCAATTTTAACTGCTTTTATGTTTATATACTTTATTTCTTCATTTTTAGTATGAAATCTCAATATTTCGGTTGCATTTCCTTGATTATTCAAAGCCGATATTATTTTTTCACTTTCTTTTCTATCCTCTTCGTAAATTAATTCAGCTGCTTTAATTTTAGATAATTCTTCTGAGGAATAACCGATCATAGAACAAAATGTGGGATTAGTTTCTAAATGATTTCCCTCTGAATCTGTAACAACAATACCAATTGGTGCTTTTTCTATATATCTTCTGAATTTCTTTTCGCTTTTTCTTAGTTGATCCTCAGCTATATGTTTGAAGGTTACATCTGTAAAAACGGTAACAAATCTTTTGTGCTGAGGTGAATATGAAGAAACTAAAAAGTATTCTCCAAATGATTCAGAATAATTTTCAAAGATTGTCGGTTTCCCGGTCATTGCGACCTTTCCATATTTATCTATCCAGTATTTCTCAGTTTGCGGTAATACTTCTAAAACTGTTTTTCCAATTAAATCTTCTCTTTTTAATCCCGTATATTCTTCGAATTTCTCATTGACGTCAAGAAATATATAATCTACGACTTCTCCTTTGTCATTCAGTACCACTTCGTGCAATGCAAAAGCCTGATTCATTTGTGTAATTAAAGATTTGTATTCTCTTTCTTTTTTTATAACTTTTTCTGAGTTTTTTTGACTGCTTTTTTGAGATCTTATTTTTTCTGCAGTAAGTTCAAAATCTATTATCATTTTTTCTAAATATTCAACTTCGGTTTCATCAAAGGAATTAAGGTTTTCTGAATACATATGAATTGATCCAAAAACCTTATTGTTAATTATTATTGGTAATGCAAGAGAGGATTTGAATCCATACTTTTTGGCTGTTTCTTTCCAGTAATCTATTTTTGAATCGGGGATATTTCTAAAAATAACTGCTTTTTTCCTTTTAATGGCATTTCCACCATCAGTAATTTTGTTTTTGTCATCAGCCCAGGAAAAATTAAATTTTTCTAATTCTTTTATATCAAATCCTTTGGATATTATTGGAATAACACTCTTCTCATCATCATTAATTGCCTGACCTATCCAGATATACTTTGCAAATTCATATTTATAAATAATATCGCAAAGCTTTTGCATGAGATCTTTTTCGTCTTCAGTTCTTAGCAGATGGAAGGAAAATTCTTTAGCTATATTATTTAATTTAATTATTTTTTTATACTTTTCTAGAAGTTTTGTTTTTTCAGTGATATCAATACCTACACTAATAATTTTCTCTTCTTCGGGAGAAATTGAAGTGCTTTTTTCGTTGATTAATGAGACATGCCAGTTTATAATCTTGATTTTTCCCTTTTTTGTTTTTACAAATCCTTCTATGTTTTTGAACTCCCTGAAATCTTTGTTTTTAATTTTGGATAATGCTTCTAAATATGCAGGTTTTGAGCTAGATGGAATGAATTTGTCAATCCAGTCCTTTCCGAGAAGATCATCCTCAGAACATTCCAGAGTCTCTAAAACTTTCTTATTTGCATAATAAATAGTTCCATCGAGATTTAAAATCAAAGTTAAAGCATCTGACAAATCTAATATTTCATTAATATCATATCTATTCACTAATCAGCACCCCATTCTAGATAAAAAGTGAAATTAAAAAAACTTAAATATAACTAGACAAATACTATCATAATTTGTTAATTTCTATGTTAAGTAAAACGTATT
>CAZGZM010000309.1:0-2830 GCA_964529955.1 uncultured Thermotogaceae bacterium | reverse complement strand
AATTATCGATTTCATCATCGAGCAATTAAAAAAACATAATATTGAAAAAATCGTTTTAAACACATCCCATTTCAGCAATCTAATTGAAGAGTATATTGGTAATGGAAGTAGATATGGAGTTGAAATTGCGACTTCCTTTGAAGGTTTTTTTGAAAATAATGAAATAATTCCTGATCCAATTGGTTCTGCAGGCGGAATGAAGAAGATTCAGGATAAATGGGAGTTTTTTGATGAAACTTTTATGGTGGTATGTGGTGATGCGATAATTAATTTTGATATATCAGAAGCATTAAAATTTCACAGGAAAAATAATTCAATCGCAACAATAATTACTAAAAAAGTAAAAAAAGAACAAGTTTCAAATTATGGAATAGTCGTTTCTAATAAAAAGGGCCTTGTTTCAAATTTTCAGGAAAAACCAGATATTAAAGAAGCAAAATCTCTTCTTGCAAATACTGGAATCTATATTTTTGAACCTGAAGTTTTCAAGTACATTCCTACAGGTGAGTTTTTTGATATCGGAGGAGATCTTTTTCCCAAATTAGTAAAAAAGAACGAAAAAATCTATAGTTATAATGGAGATATTCTCTGGCTTGATATTGGTAGAGTGAAGGATTATATGACAATTTTAAGAAAGATAATGAAAAATCAGATAAAGGGAATTAAAACATTTAATAATGAAGGAATATTAATTGAAAATGCGGTAAGAATAGGTGATGTTAATATTAAACCACCAATCTATATTAGTTCAGGTACAATAATTGAAGATGGAGTCGAACTTATTGGTCCGGTATTCATTGGAAAAAATTCTGTAATTAAAGGAAATACATTAATTAAAAATTCATTTATTGGTGAGTATTCAGTAGTTGATTTCAATTCAAATATAGAAAATTCTTATCTAACTCCAGATTTTTATATCGATGAAGATTTTAATTATATTAATACAGATCAATCGAAATTTAAAGATACTATAAAGGACTGGAGAAGAAAGTAATTTTTTTTTCATTATATTTAGTTGGAGGGTTTGATGAAAATAGAAATTTTTGACAGTTATAAAAAAATTAGCAGAAGAGCAGCATCTATTGTTGCAAAGGAAATATTAAAAAAAGAAAACTCTGTTTTAGGATTTGCAACAGGCTCATCACCTATAGGAACGTATTCTACTTTAATAAAAATGTATGAATATGGAATTTTAGATTTTTCAAATATAACATCCTTTAATTTAGATGAATACTTTGGAATTTCCTCAGAACATTTTCAAAGTTATCATTATTTCATGAACAAAAATCTTTTTAGTCATATAAATATAAAACACAGTAATGTAAATATACCTAATGGAATAGGTAATCCAAAAATAATTTGTGATGATTATGATGAAAAGATAGATAAAAGTGGTGGAATAGACTTGCAAATACTGGGAATAGGAAGAAATGGCCATATCGGTTTCAACGAACCTGGAGTAGAAATAGATTCGACAACACATCTTGTTGAATTGAAAAAGGAAACAATAGAAGTTAATTCAAGATTTTTTGATAATATTGAGGATGTTCCAAAAAAAGCAATAACAATGGGTATAAAAACAATACTAAACAGCCGAAAAATTGTTTTAATTGCAACAGGTATCGAAAAAGCGGATGCACTAGAAAAAACTGTAAAGGGGAAAATATGTAATGAAACTCCCTCATCTGTTTTAAAACTCCATCCTGATGTTACTTTACTTCTGGATAAAAATGCTTCATCAAAATTATAAAATTCAACTAATAATCAATTTCGAATACATTATCAAATAATTTTATTATTTGTTCTTCCATATTAATGTACGCCCATTTTCCTAAAGGTAGAGAAATTTTAGTGTAAATTCCATGGGTAATGGGTAATCCTATGTAAACTGGAATTTCAGAATCTTTGAAGTGATCGTAAATCAACTCTTCTATTTCGTTTTTTGATCCATTTTCAAGGTCAGTAAATCCAGCAAAAATTATTCCTCTTAAATTTTGAAATTCCTCTATATGTTGAATATTCCATATCATTCTTTCAATAGATTCTCGAGATTCATCTGTATCTTCGAGAATTAATATGCAATTATCTAGTGAGGGCATATATTTTGTGCCCTGAATAGTTTCGAAAAGCGAAAGATTTCCAACAATTAATTTTCCTATCATTTCTCCAGGCACTACTGTTTTAAAGGGATAATCAAATTTTATTTCGTGCTCTCCCCTCAATGTATTTATAAGATTTTCAAGCGAATAATTTCCTTCATACATCATTTCAACAGCAACCATCGGCCCATGGTAGGTTACTATACCTGAAAGAGCATTAATTCCTAGCAATAATGCAGTAATATCAGAATATCCAACTATTGGTTTTGGATTTTCAGCAATCAAGTCATAATCAAGATAATCTAATAAATTCATTGAACCATGGCCACCTCTGGCACATAAAATTGCATCTATAGAATCATCTGCAAACGCCATATTTATTTCCTGGGCTTTTTCTTCATCCGAAAGTGTTCTAATACAACTATCTCCGACAACAACTTCCAAATCATGCATCCTTAAATTATAAACACCTGAATTAAGCCCATTAGAATCAGGAAATCTAGCTGGAGCAGTAACAAAAACCTTGTTTATTTCATAGGTTTCATGTATACCATCATCCATATTGATATTGAACGTATCCATAGACTTCGTTTCCTCCTGAGGAAAAATGAAGAAAAAAACAACAAAAAGAGAAATTAAAATTTTTGACATCAACAAAACTCCTTAAATAGATATATATTTACTGGTCAGGAAGCGGGGATTTGAACCCCGGACCTCTGATTCCCGAAACC
>CAZGZM010000308.1:0-2853 GCA_964529955.1 uncultured Thermotogaceae bacterium | reverse complement strand
GGATCTTATACAATAGCTTTAAGTTATGAAGGAAAAATATACGGGGTGCTTTCTGTTTCTGTTCCTAAAAAGTATATCAAAGAGCATGAAGAACAAATTCTTTTCAAAGAAGTTGCAGGTGATATATCATTTGCTTTGCATAATTTGAAGCGTGAAGAGGAAATAAAAAAATCTCGAGAGGCTTTAGTTGAAAGTGAAAATAAAGTTAGAAAAAAATTGAATGCAATTTTATCTTCAAAGAAAGATGTAAGTGATTTAGAATTATCTGATATTTTAGATATTGAATCGATACAATCATTAATGGATAAAATAAGCGCTCTGTATAATATTGGAATGGCGATATTAGATGTGAATGGAAAAGTTTTAGTAAAAACAAAATGGCAGGATATTTGTACAAAGTTTCATCGAGTTAATCCACAAACCGCTAAAAATTGTTTTGAAAGTGATACGATTTTAACCAAGGGAGTAAAAAAAGGGGAGTTTAAGGAGTATAAATGTAAAAACAACATGTACGATATTTCAACTCCAATAATAATTGGAGGTAAACATTTAGGGAATATATTCGTTGGACAGTTTTTGTATGATGATGATGATTTAGATTATGAAATATTCAAAGAGCAGTCAAAAAAGTATGGATTCGATGAGAAAGAATATATAAAAGCCCTGGAAAAAATCCCTAGAAGAAGTAGAGAATTCATAAAGAATATAATGACATTTTATGCTGATTTTTCAAATATGATTGCTTCCATGGGTTATAACAATCTTATGTTGGCAAGGAAAATAAATGAAGAAGAAAAAATACAAAAAAAACTTAAGGAAAGTGAACAAAATATAAGAACTTTATATAATTCAATGACAGAGGGTATTTGTATACATGAATTAATTTATAATGAAAAAAATGAAGCAGTTGATTATAAAATAGTTGATATCAATCCGGAATATGAAAACGTATTGGAGATAAAGAAAAAAGATGTAATTAATAAATTAGCTTCAAAGGTTTATAGATCGAAAATCCCACCATACTTTGATATATACAAGAAAGTAGCTCAAACAGGAATTCCTGTAAAGTTTGAAACATATTATCCGCCTCAAGAAAAACATTTCATCATTTCTGCTTTTTCACCAGAAAAGAACAAATTCGCTACAGTTTTCAGAGATATCACGGAAATAAAAAAAGCAAATGAAATAACAAAAAAATTAAATAAAGAATTGAGCAATAAGAATGCTGAACTTGAACAGGTTCTTTATTCTACATCCCATGATTTGCGCTCACCACTGGTAAACGTTCAGGGATTCAACAATGAACTTGAAATGTCACTTAATGAACTAAAGAAAATTACAGAAAACGGGAAATTTCCTGATAAAATAAAAGAAAGATTAGAAGTAATTTTAAATGAAGAAATACCAGAATCAATGCACTATATAGTTACAAGCACTTCAAAGATGGATGCTTTACTGACTGGATTGCTAAAAATATCTAGAGTTGGACGACAGAAATTGAATAAAAAAGAATTGAATATGAACAAAGTAATAAAAGAAGTGATTGAGAACGTAGAATATAAATTGAAAGAAAAGAAAGTTGATGTTGAAATTGAAAAATTACCTGAATGTACAGCAGATGGTCTTCAAATGAACCAACTCTTTACTAATTTGATTGAAAATTCAATCAAAAATCTTTCAGAGGATAGGAAAGGAAAAATTAAAATTTATGGATTAGCGGAAGATAGATATATTAATTATACTGTACAGGATAATGGTATAGGTGTTCCAAAAAGACTTCATAATAAAATTTTCGATCTTTTCTATAAAATCAACCCTGACAAAACTGGAATCGGTCTTGGTTTAAGCATTGTAAAACAAATTATTAAGAGACATAATGGAAATATAGAAATAGATTCAACAGAAGGTAAAGGAACAAGAATAACATTCAGTATTCCACGATCCTCTGGAGGTGAATAATGGAGAAAAAAGTAAAGATAATTATTGCTGAAGATGACAAAGGTCACGCAACTCTAATAAAAAGAAATCTAAAACGAGCTGGATTGATGAACGAAATTATTCAGTTTTATAATGGGCAGGATACTCTTGATTACTTATTTAAAAAGGGGAAATATAAAGATAGAGAAAATGATCTTGCACTACTTATGTTATTGGATATTAATATGCCGGGAATTGATGGGGTTGAAGTATTAAAAGAGATTAAAGAAGATGAAGATCTTAAAAAAATACCTGTTATAATGATAACAACTACAAAGGATCCAAGAGAAGTGGAAAAGTGTCATGAGCTCGGGTGCAGTAATTATATTACTAAACCTGTCGATTACAGCAAATTCGTAGATGCTATTAAAAAATTAGGGTTATTCTTAATGGTAGTAGAAGTTCCTGAAATATAAGATTATTAAAAAGAAGAGGAATGAATTATGAATGTTGAAAGGAAAACTCAGAATGAAAAGAGCAATTTTGAAATATGGGTTGTAGAAGATGATGAAGGTTTAAACAAACTTATACAAAAAAAGTTGCAGAGAAACGGTTTTTTTACTAAGGGAATGAAAAGTGGAAATGAAGTAATTTCCAGCATAGATAATAATACAAACATAATACTTCTTTTAGATTATAAACTTCCTGATATGAATGCCAGTGAACTAATAAATAAATTAAAGTATATGGATAAAGAAGTCCCGTTTATAGTTATGACAGGCTATGGTGATGAGAAAATCGCTGTTGAAATGATGAAACTTGGAGCTCTAGACTATATTGTTAAAGAACACGATTTTATGAATATAGTTCAGTTAAAAATTAAAAAGACAACAAACCAGCTGTTTCTAATGGAAAAAAAGCCAAGTAAAATAATAG
>CAZGZM010000307.1:0-2859 GCA_964529955.1 uncultured Thermotogaceae bacterium | reverse complement strand
TCAAGAAGATTTTTTTCTAATCTTCAACCTCGAAATCCGTTTGAATTATTCATGTTCCTAGAATCATTCAGGTTTTCGTATGGCCATGTGAAGGAGAATTTATAAACAATAAATTAAGGAAAAATTGAAAAAAGAGTCTGATTTTTTTTCAGATTCTTTTTTTTTTAAATGATTTATAAAGAAGTACTTTTGTTATTCTAGGTAAACTACATTGATATCAACTAAATTACTTTCAAACAATGGTAAAGAACAAGTCATGTGAGCAGTCTGTAACTGGTCAAGTAAAAGTCAAGAATCGGTCAAGTGATTGGTCAAGTTAAACTTAAATTTACTTGACCAGTGTTTATTTTTTCACTCAAAACAGTCAATTTCTTTTTTCCATTTATACATTGGATTTTAAAAATGGATTTTCAGTTAATAAGCATAAAATCGCAAGAACACTTTTTAACATAAATACTATAAATTTAAAGAAACTCGTTAATGGACCAGTTCTTCTGAAACTTAATTTTTTTAATTCAAGTGGCTCACTTTTGAATGAACATCTGACTTAATTTTCAATGGATAAAAAAATACTTTTTTCTCAGTAAAAAAAAGTTTGATTTTATTTTTCTCTAGAGATATGCAACTTAATAAATCTTTATTCACAAAAATACTTAAATGAAGTACAATATAAGTATATATGTAACCGGAGGTGATGGTTATGAAATACATGGAAAAAATTGAAGAATTGATTAAACAACAAAATGGTACGATTTTAAGCGCAGATCTTGATAAATACGGGATACCAAGGAAATATCTTCAAAGAATGATTTTTGAAGGTAAGTTAGAAAGATGTGATCGTGGAGTATATGTAGCTACGGATTCTATTGAAGATGAAATGTTTGCTATGCAAAGAAAATATCCCAAATTAATTTACTCCCATGAGACAGCTCTTTTTATACATGGGTTATCAGATCGTACACCTTTTGAGTATTCAGCTACTGTTCCAAGTGGATATAAGGTTGTTTCAAATGTTGCAGATAGATTTAAAATTTACTATGTAAAAAAAGAATTACATATGCTAGGGGTTACATCAGGCAAAAGCTCATTTGGTAATCAGATTATAGTTTATAATATCGAAAGAACAATTTGTGACATTATAAAAAGTAGAAGTAGAGTAGATATTCAAATCCTTAATGAAGCTTTGAAACGGTTCATTGGAATAAAATCATCAGACTATTTATTATTAATGGATTATGCAAAAAAACTTAATATAGAAACGGTAATTAAAAATTATTTGGAAGTGCTATTATGAGCAGAAAAGTTATGAGTTTAAAGGCAAAAATTAGAAATTTAGCTAGAAAAAAAAATATGTCAGCTCAGGTAATACTTCAAAACTATATGTTTGAACGATTTCTTGAACGTCTTTCAAAATCAACTTACAAGGATAAGTTTATTTTAAAAGGTGGTATGTTGATAGCAGCGATTGTAGGAATAGGCAATAGAGCAACAATGGATATGGATGCAACGATAAAAAACTATCCAATCGATAATGATTCAATCACTAAAGCAATCAAAGAGATTTGTAGAATTTCAGTAAATGATGATGTGACCTTTTCATTCAAAAGCATAGATGCGATTAGGGATGATGATGCTTATGGTGGCTTTCGAGTAAGTATTGTTTCAGAATATGACACCATTATTACTCCAATGCATATAGATATTACAACCGGTGATGCTATCACACCTAAAGAAGTATTATACTTATTCAAAATGATTTTTAATGAAGGAAATATTGGAGTGTGGGCTTACAACATCGAAACTGTACTGGCAGAGAAAGTGGAAACGATTTTAAGTAGAGGAGAACTTAACACAAGACCAAGAGATTTTTATGATGTTTATATTTTAACAAAAACTCAGAGTTTTGATCTTTTAACTTTTAAAAAAGCACTTCAATCAACAGCAAAACATAGAGAAACTTCTCATATTTTTAATGATATAAGTAAGAGAATATATGAAATTGAAAACAGTGAAACCCTGAAAAAAAGATGGAGCAAGTATACAAAAGATTATAGGTACGCTTATAATATCCAGTATAGTAATATAATAGATGCATTAAGAGAATTAGTTTAAGCAATACAAATTCTCCCTCCATAAATTGGAAAACAGTTGTGAAAGCATCGGAAAACAATAGAGAAGCAATTGGAAAGCGGTTGGGAGAAACGAAAGAGTTTTCCTTAGATAACAGAGAGTAGAGAATTGTGAATACGAGAACATGTAACGCATAGTCTAACAGTAGACCAGCAATAGGGAAGCAGTGAAAAAAAATGACAATTGAAAATGGACAAAGGACAATTGAAAACAAAAATAATTGAAAAATATAGCGGACTAGCGATTGCAAAAGGAAAGCATGAAAAGAGGAAACTAAGAAATTAGGAAAGTAGGAAAATAGGAAAATAAGAAAAAGAGTCGGATATTTTTACATCTGACTCTTTTTTTCTTTATCCTTATATTTTATATTTTTAATCTAATAGCTAATGCCCAGTAACCAACACCTATATGTGTTCACCCCCTTCGCCTCATTCTTCGGCACTTCCCCGAGGGGGAGAATTTAAAAAAGTTTTTATATAGCAATTGACTAACTGTGGTTGAACACTTGTCCAGCAGTAGGCTAACAATTGTATGAAGAAAAGTATTTAAAATTCCCCCTTGGGCTACGAAATCCTGAATAATTCTTGAAACATGAATAATTCAAACGGATTTCTAAGTTTAAGAATCACATTTAAAGGAATAGTTTCCTTCGAAAACATCTGAATTTGCTTAGGAACATAGCAATTTCAAACGATTTTTCTCGGTCGAAGATTTTCTTAAAATACAAGA
>CAZGZM010000306.1:1728-2863 GCA_964529955.1 uncultured Thermotogaceae bacterium | reverse complement strand
TATTTTTCAAATAGTGCACAGGGGCCTTCGGTTTTCTCCAACAAGTTCTCTTCATTTCTGATTCTGGTGAATAGTTCGCTTTGAAGGGCTTGGAGAATTGGAGTTTCGGTTAAGTTATGTGAAGCGACATTTGCTATGGGGCATGGTGTCAAATCTCCATAGGGAGTGACGTGTGCAAATCCTCTTCCGGCAGAGACGCATCCGCCAAACATCTCTTCATCACCTGGAGAATGAATTATCAATATTTTCTTTTTTTCTTTAAATTCAAGAACTTTTTTTCTGAAGTTTTCTCGCTCAGTTGTATTTAACATTTTAAAGGCTGTTTGGTTATCCGGTTTTTCCGGAATATATTCTGTTAATATGCAGATTTTAGCATCGTGTTCAATAAAGAAGTCAATATTTTTATCTTCCATCCAGTATTTATAGTTGTTTTTTGTTACTGTTACTGAGATTCCTGAAACTATGTTTTTTTTCTGGAGAATTTTTAAATCGTCCATAGCTTTTTTGAAGGTTCCCTTGCCCCTTCTATAATCGGTTATTTCTTCATTTCCTTCTATGCTGATAATTGAAACGAAGTTTGGATATTTTGATGCTCCTCTTATTATTTCTTTGTTTATTAATGTACCATTGGTGAATAGAACAAATATATTTTTTGGGAAATCTTTGCATAAACTGATTAAATTATTCATTATTAAAGGTTCTCCACCAGCCAGAAAATAACAGAAAACGCCAATTTCATTTGCTTCTCTGATAATTTTCTTCCACTGGTCGAGTGATAGATCACGAGAACTGGAGTTTGAAATGTTTCCGTTTTCATAAGCGAAACACCCTTTGCATTTTAGATTGCATCTTGAAGTTATACTTAGAATTAATATAGGAGGGACTGTAATTCCCTTAGTCAGGAAATCAGCTCTTAGTTTTTCACATTTCTCGAAATTTTTAGCGATATCGATATATTTTGGTATTCTCAAAGGATTTTTTACAACGTATGGATAGAATACTTTGTAAAGATTTTTGTTCACAAACTTCATATCTTCTGCTATCTTAGATATATTTGTCATTTTTAATATCTCCTCTGATTAATTTTTACTTATTTTACCATCGTTTTTTATTAATACTTATATGAGAAGATTAA
>CAZGZM010000306.1:0-1628 GCA_964529955.1 uncultured Thermotogaceae bacterium | reverse complement strand
AGGCTTCCCAGAGCAATCCTTGGAATGAGTGAGAAAATACTTTCGAGAGAAGATTGTATCATTTGAGCCTCTTCAAAATTAGCCGGTTTTATATAGAGAGTGAGCTGCATATATAATGTCATTAGGAGAAGAGATATGAAACCTATTATTACACCCTTTCTTGCTTCCTTTTTTCCATAAACATCACTTAGAATATCAGTTGAAAAGAAAATTGAACCATAGAGAATGTTTCCCAGAGTAGCGGAAAATCCGAACAATTCTACTACTTTCACAACTTGAATATTAGCAAGAATTATATTCACTGCTATAAGTAAATATAAACCCTGTTTTTTAAATAATTTAAACAGTATTACAGCAAGTGACATATCTATAAGCATAAATAGGAACCATAGTACTTCGTTTGGAATTGAATTCATCTTTACACTCTCCTATAAAATCCTTTGGAATTATATCATCAATGTATATTTTTTTCTTTTTTTTATGGACTTTTTAAAATATAATAGAGATGGTGTTTATGTGAAAAAACTAAAGTTCTTTTTTCCAATAATTTTAATTTTATTAGTAGTTTCATGTAGTTCAGTTTCTTTTAGCATAAGGGTAAATGTTACAGGAAATGGCCTTTATGAAATATCTCCATATAAGGAAAAGTATGAAGATGGAGAGGACATCCTTTTGAAAGCCTTTGATAAAGATAATTGGATATTTGATCGCTGGGTTATAAATGAAATAGCTTTCTTCCAAAGGGAAGTTTCAGTTAAATATAGGCATGATTTGGAAATAGATTTGATATTCGACAATAACAGTGATTTCAAATATGTTTCTCCCGATGGAAATGATACTGATTCAGGTTCCTTTCAGAATCCCTGGAAGTCAATATCAAAATCAGTAAAAAAGCTAGTTCCCGGTGACACTCTCATTATATTTGAAGGAGAGTACTTTTTAAGGGATTACTTAGATATTATTCAACCAAATTCAGGGGAAGAGAATAAATGGATTAAAATTATTGGTGAAAAAGACAAGGATGTAGTAATAAAGGGATCGAATAATTTAATAACAGGTTTTGATCTTTCGGGAAGAGAGTACATTTTGATTGATAATCTCGAAATCACTCATGACAATTCTACTGTTGATGAAAAAAGCTGGTTCAGAGATGCTATAGGAATCCTTGGAGAAGAATCTAACGATATTATTCTGAAGAATTTATATATCCACCATATTGACGAATTTGCGATAAATATTAAAGATGTAGAAAATATGGAGATTACTAACTGTAAGTTCGAATACTGCGGATTTGGAGCAATTGGAGGACCCTCATCCCAAGAGGGTATAAAAAATCTCACAGTGAATGACTGTCTCATGAGCTATTCAGGGCATTATTATAGAAATAATTTGTATGAAAATCCATATGGAAGACCTGATGGAATAGGACTTGAACCCTCTGTCGGACCGATAAAAATCATAAACTGCAAAGCTTCTCATAATAAAGGTGATGGATTCGATGTTAAAGCTGAGAACTGCTTTATAGACAGGTGTACAAGCGCAAACAATTCTTGCGATGGAATTAAGATATGGGGAGATAACAGTACTATTCAAAATTGTTTGATTTATGGTACAGGAGACGGTGTAGG
>CAZGZM010000305.1:2632-2883 GCA_964529955.1 uncultured Thermotogaceae bacterium | reverse complement strand
AAACGATTTTTCTCGGTCGAAGATTTTCTTAAAATACAAGAAATTCTTCTTGGGTGGAATCCTGACAGTTATGAATACAGTTTTATTTTTCACTGTTAGATTTTGATAATTATTATTTGGTTCACCCCCTACCCCTCCTTCGTCGGTACTCCCCCGAGGGGGAGAATTTAAATGAAAAGTGAATAGAGAACTGTCAATAGAAAGAACAATTTCGTGTCATTGGTGATTCGTGAGTCGTGAATCGGAAGAGC
>CAZGZM010000305.1:1417-2564 GCA_964529955.1 uncultured Thermotogaceae bacterium | reverse complement strand
ACAAAAAATCAAAAAAAGTGAGTCAGATCATTTTTAAAAACCAGCAAAAAAAAATTGGAGACATTATAACAAAGGGGACACACCTGAAGGTATGTCCCCGCCTATCTATTTTCACTTTTTTTTTATCACTTTTTATCACTATCAACCAATAACTAACAACTAATAACTAACAGCTAAATGTTTTATATTACTTCAAAGGATTTTTTAATTTTTTCTGATATTTCTTCATCAGTGAGTGGTATTTTTGCAACTCCTGACTCAACAGCTGCTTTTGCTACTGCAAAGGCGATATTATATCCAACATTTTTATCAAAGGCTCCGGGAATAATTTTGTCTGTTGTTAGTTCATTTTCTGGTATCATTTTTGCTAGTGCATCAACTGCAGCAAGTTTCATCTGATCATTTATTTCGCTTGCCCTAACATCCAGAGCTCCTCTAAAGAGTCCCGGAAATACCAGTACGTTGTTAATCTGATTTGGAAAATCGGATCTTCCTGTAGCAACAATTTTTGCTCCAGCTTCCTTTGCATCTTCTGGATATATTTCGGGAGTTGGATTTGCTGCTGCAAATATGATTGGATCTTTTTTCATTTTTTTAACCATTTCTTTTTTTAGTAATCCACCTACAGATGTTCCAATAAATACATCAGCGTCAACTATCGCTTCTTCAAGACCACCGTTTAATTTTTCTGGATTTGTGCTATTTGCAATTTCTTTATGAAAATCATTCATCATGGTTTCGGGATTTTCAATATTTATTATTCCCTTTTTATCAACTGCAACTATATTAGTTATACCTGCAGCCTGAAGCATCTTAATTGTTGCTCCACCAGCTGCTCCTATGCCTATTGAAACTACTTTTAATTCTTTAAATTTTTTCCCGGTTAATTTCGCAGCATTCTTCAAAGCCGCAAGAACTATTATTGCTGCTCCATGCTGATCATCATGAAATACTGGAATATTAAGTGTTTCCTTCAGTCTTTTTTCTATATAAAAACACTTTGGTGCGCAGATGTCTTCCAGATTTATTCCACCAAAGGTGGGTTCAATCATCTGAACAAAGTTGATTATTTCCTCTGGGTCTTCACTGTTAATGCATAGTGGGAAAGCATCTACATTTCCAAATTCCTTGAAAAGAACCGCCTTTC
>CAZGZM010000305.1:0-1339 GCA_964529955.1 uncultured Thermotogaceae bacterium | reverse complement strand
ATTCCTTGACAAGAACCGCCTTTCCTTCCATTACAGGCAATCCAGCTTCTGGACCGATATTACCAAGGCCAAGAACTGCTGACCCGTCAGAAACAACGGCGACATAATTCCATTTGTTTGTAAGATCGTAGACCCTTTCTTTATTTTTCTTTATTTCTTTACATGCATCTGCTACTCCGGGAGTATATGCGAGAGAAAGATCATATTTATTATTCACACTTACTCTGCTTCGTACTGCTAACTTACCCCGGTTATCTTCATGGAGTTTTATTGCTTCACTCATTTTTTTCTTCCTACTTTCTTTTTAATAATTTTTCTGCTTTTTTTACTATATCTTCAGCATTAAGTTCAAATCTATTCATTAGGTAATCTACCTGTCCTACTTCACCGAAGTAATCCTGTATGCCAATCATTTCAACTGGAGTTGGAAAATTCTTTGCTAACACTTCTGATACTGCAGAACCGAGACCGTTATGAACGTTGTGGTTTTCCGCTGTTAAAATAGCACCTGTCTTTTTCGCAGATTCGATTATTATATCTGCATCTATTGGTTTGAGAGTGAACATATCGATTACTCTAACTGAAATATTCTTTTCTTCCAACAATTTTGCAGCCTTTATTGCTTCTTCAACCATAATTCCAGCAGCAATTATTGTAAGATCCGTACCATCCTTTACAAGTACTCCCTTTCCAATTTTAAATTCAGAACCCTTTTCATATATCTCTGCTGCATTTTTTCTCTGAAGTCTTATATACATCGGTCCATAATCTTCAATAATCTCGTCTATAAGATAATCAAGCATTACTGGATCGGTAGGTTCGATAATTTTCATTGTTGGAATTCCCCTCATCATACCAACATCTTCCAGTGGCATATGAGTTCCGCCATTATAAGCAGCTAAAACACCTGGGTCAGTCCCAATAATTTTCACATTCAATTTATTGTATGCAATTGATAGATAAATCTGGTCTAATGCTCTTCTAGCATTGAAACATGAAAATGTGTGAGTAAAGGGTATTTTTCCTGTTGCTGATAAACCAGCTGACATGCCTATCATATTCGCTTCTTGAATTCCAGCGTTAATTCCTCTTTCAGGAAAAGCTTTTTTAAATTTTATTGTTCCATTTGAATTCATCAAATCAGCATCCAGAACAACTATTCTTTTATCTTCCTTCGCTCTTTCAATAAGGTTGTCTATATAGACATCTTTCATCAGGATTTCTGATTTATTATGGGTTTTGGATATTTTTACTGTCATTATTCATCACCCTCTTTTAGTAAAATTTCGATTGCTTCATCCATCTGTTCCTTTTTAAACTTCATGTGGTGGTTTAATTC
>CAZGZM010000304.1:0-2916 GCA_964529955.1 uncultured Thermotogaceae bacterium | reverse complement strand
AGGAGATAATATGAATTATAATCCAATCCAAGAATATATGAATTATACAGAGAAAGGCTATGATAGATATGAAGTGTTCATAGAAATATGCAATTTATTTTCTGTAAAGAGAGCTTTATATCCAGGATCATACATTCACATTACACCTTCATTGGTAATTCCAGAGGTAACTTATATTGATTCGATAAAAACAGCAAAAAGATTTTTTGATCATTTGGATGAGATTTTGGAATTTATTAATGGCAGCAAAATATATGAAGAAAAAAGCGTAATTAATTTTGAACCAAAGGATTTCAATGATGCTCTTCCACTTCCTGACAATTATTTTGACTTATTGATTTCACAATTCTCAGGATTTATCTCACAATCATGCAAGAAATATTTAAAACATGGTGGTTTGTTGTTTGCAAATGACAGTCATGGAGACGCTACTCTTGCGAAAGCAGATATAGATTATCAATTTATCGGAGTAATTGAAAATAAAAATGAAAGGTATATATTTACTGAAAATAATTTGAGTGATTATTTTACCTTTAAACAAAAAAGACCTGTAGATATTGAAAAAGTGAAAAGAGAAATGAAAGGACCAAAATACAAGTTGAAAAGTGATTATTATATATTTAGAAAAATTTAGGATATTAAAAGCAGTATGTAGTATTTGGAATATGGTAAGAAAGAAATGAAACTAACGACGCAATGATGCAATGATGCTGAGGAAGAAGACGTATGAACTATGGGAGCAGAATATGGTGCAATTAGCTACTGGTTATTTGCAAGAAAAGTTGTAGCTAATAAATCTGTTCTATTAATTTTATTTTTAACTAATAACCAATCACTACTTTATAAAATCACTAACAATATCATCTGACTTATCAGAATTATATTTTATAACAGCTTCTTTAAGCTCTTTTAAGGCTTTCTTAAAATTTTCTTTTTTATTACTCTTACTCATTAATAACAATTCCTTCTTTTTTAATATTTCTATTGTTTTTATAATGCTGATTACGATTCACTAGTTCTACCTTAAACACTACGCAGAAGATACTAAGCATTGTTCTTCAGCTATTCTCTATTTAAATTTATTAATTATCTGTAATTTAATCTATTGCATATATTTAGGTAGGATAACCTAACATTATTATGATATAAATTGTTTTGTGATATATTTGTCTTATAAGTTTTCAAATATTTTATAGGAGGAAAAAAAATGAAAAGTAAACATTGGTTGCTTATTATTTTGATCATTTTTTCATCCGTAATGATTGCAGCTTCCTCGGGATCATCAGAAACTGTAGCGAATGTGTATGATCCTGAAGTAGTTCCTGTTAATCCAATATTGTTAGAAAAGTATGAGGGATTCTTCCCTCCTGAAGTGTTACAAGTAACAGATGGTGTGTATGTAGCCCGAGGATATAATCGTGATAATCCAGTTTTGATTGAAGGAGATGATGGTCTTATTGTTGTTGACCCTGGTGAAAGTATCCCTGCTGCACAAGCTGCAAAAGCTGCTTTTAATTTTGAACTTGACAATATTTTTGACAAAAAACCTGTAAAAACTATCATCTATTCTCATAGTCACGACTGTCATATTCATGGAGCTTCTGTATTTGCTGATAACGAAACTGAAGTAATTGCACATGAAGACCTAATGAGCTCCCTGTTCAGTGAGTGGTTTGGTCAAGTTTATCCATCAAGGATTACTGGTGGAATGATGATGTCTGGGATTATGTTTCAAGATGCTCCTGCTCGTGATAACGAAGGTTGGTATGCAGGATATGTCCTGGCTGGAGAGAATTATAGAGGACCATCTGGTTTTATGCCACCTACCATAACTGTAAAAGATGAATTGAATATCACAATTGCAGGGGTTGAACTAAATCTTATAGCTGCTCCTGGTGAAACAAGGGATGTCATCGTAGTATGGATTCCAGAAAAGAAAGTGCTTATAGAAATAGGACTTATATATGAAGCCTTTCCAGCATTATCTACAATGAGGGGTAGTTGTCAGAGAGACGCTATGGACTATATTTACAGCTTGAAAATGTGTAGAAGTCTTGAACCAGAATATCTGGTTGCACTTCACGGTCCTAATCCTATTACCATAGGAGTTGAAAATATTCAGAAGTATCTCACTAATTTTAGTGATGCTATTCAATTTATGAACGATCAAACTGTTTATTATTTGAATCAGGGTTATACACCGGGAGAAATGCTTGATTTAATTGAATTACCACCTCATCTTGCATCCAACTCTTATCTTCAAGAAACATACGGTTCAAAAGACTGGGATATTGTTCATCTTTTTCGCTATTATAGGGGTTACTATACTGGAAAAACCAGAGATCTATTTCCACAGTCAACAGAGAGCGAAGCGAGTATGTCTGCTATGCTTGCAGGTGGAATAGATGAACTTGCAGTTAAAGCTGAGGAAACTCGACAAGATGGTAATTTAGAGTGGGCTTTAAGGCTTTCTGATGATGCGCTAATATTAGATCCTGAGAATGAACTGGCATTTGAAACGAAAAAAGCTGCTATGCTTGCCTTGGCTGAAGAAACAATGAATTCACAAGCACGTAATATGTTACTTTCTGAATACCTTGTAATGACGGGACAGGTTCTTCTTCCTTATGATTTAACCGATTCTGAAGCTATTTTTGCTAATATGAGTGAAGTTGCTGTAGAATTGATGCCTATAGAAACTTTACACCGTATAATGGCTGTTAATCTTAATGCTTCTAAATCGATTGAAATTGATATCGTTGCAGATTTATATTTGACAGGAGTTGAAGATGGAAATCAGGAAAAATATACTCTAAATGTTCGGAAAGGTATCCTGGAAGTTGATCCACCATTTGAGAATGAAGAACAATTTGCAATTAGTACTGATCTAATGACATGGAAACATTTAGTTTTGAA
>CAZGZM010000303.1:0-2929 GCA_964529955.1 uncultured Thermotogaceae bacterium | reverse complement strand
ATTATTGGCTGATAATGTATATCCAAGCCCTTTCCATCTTGAATTAATGCAAATAATTTCTTCTCAATTTTAAGTCGTTTATTCAAAAATTTCAAATAATCTTTTTTGAAAAAATGTTTAGTTCTATCTGAATCGTTATTCTCTATTGAAGCAATTTTCGAATATCTAATAAGCATTTCTACTTTTTCCTCATCATCTGGAAAAATCGAAATACCTGAAGAAATTTTTAATAGTTGTGGTTGATCGTCTATTATTATTGGTTTATCAAAAACAAAATCGAGACTTTCAACAAAATCTTCTATCTCTTTTTTTTCTTCAAAGGGGAAAAGTATAAGAAAATTCTCTTCACTAAGTTCTATGAATTTATCTTTCTCATTCAAATATTTGCAAATCTCAGAAACAAATTTGATTTTTATCTCATTTGCAAAATCTACGCCATAAATATTTCTTATATGGATAAAATTTTCAATGTCTAAGTTTATAAATGCTATTTTTTCTTTTCTTTCAATCATCTGCTGAGAGTAAATATCCTTGAGATATAGTTCATTAGGTAAACCTGTAACGTCACTGTGTGTCGCCTGATAATATATAAGGTTGCTTTCTACTTCAAAACTTTTCTCTCTCTGCAAGTGATATATAAATTCAGTTAAAAAATTGATGTATATATTCAAAAAAAATATTTCATCACTACTTAAATTACTTTTGTTTTCATTAAGTGTCAAATAAAAAGCTCCAATATTCTTTTCGTTCCATATCTTTATGGGACAAAAAACTATTGAATTGAAACCTTTAAAATATTTTCTTTCAACTATGGAAATCTCTTTATTAAATAAATTCATGCTAAAATGATTGAAAAATCCTTTAAGAGAAAAATCAGCATCATATTTAAGACTGTACAAACAATCATTATTTTTCTCAAAAATAAGAACTCCGGATTCAATTCCATTAATGAAAGTTTTTACACTGATAAATAAATTTTCTATTATTTCTTCCTTATTATATTCATCTTTAATAACCTGTACTGATAATTCGTATAAATTTCTCCATAATTGATTGTTTTTATCTTTTTTGGATTCAGCCTTCACGTAGATGTAATGAACAGGTTTTTCAAAAAAATCTAAAAAGTTAGATTCTATTAAAATCCTTCTATTATTATTTCTTTCTATATATATCTCTGAATTTCCTCTGTTATTAAGTCTGAAAAGTATCTTCTTAATATAATTTAAGTCATCATTAAGAAACATTTCTCTGAAAAGATTTTCTTGATCATTAATGTAATAAATATCATTATCAATATCTATTTTGTAAGTATTTTTACTCTGAAGATTTACGATCCTTTTTGATAGTGATTCCTTAATTCTGTAAATATCCCCCTCATAATGCATCGAATCACCCTATTTTAATATTTTGTTTTCTTTATATTATTTAACCCTATTTATTATAACATTTTTTTCTTATTAATAAATATTTTATCTGTTTAAAATAATTTTTTAAACCTCCACTTTATTTTTACCACTAAATTTTGCTGAATATAATCTATCATCAGTCAGTTTTAATAATTTAGACATATCAAATTCTGATTCAACTATTGAAGCTATACCGATACTAACTGAAATATTAATTTCTTTACCATTATCATCAAATGAATTTCTGTAAATTAGATCACAGATTTTTTTCATCGTTTTTTTAGCTTGTTCGATATTTGTTTCAGGCATTAATATTGCAAATTCTTCTCCTCCAAGTCTTCCAAATATATCATTCTTTCTAATATTTTTACTTATTTTATCTGAAAATTCTTTAAGGACCATATCACCGGATGGATGTCCGTAAGTGTCATTTACTTTTTTAAAATCATCTATATCCAATATAGCTAAACAAAAAACATTCTTATACCTCTTAGCTCTTTCAAATTCATTATCTGCTCTTATAAAAAATTCTTTTCTGTTTAACAACCCTGTTAAATAATCGGTTGAAGCTATTTTTTGCAAATCTTTGATGTATTTCTCTCTTTCTTTTTTAGCAATAATTTCATTTGAAATATCCCTAACTGAAGTGATTCTTAATTTGCTTCCATTTTGAATCATTGTTCTCCCCTTTACTTCAACTGTAAAGAGTTCTCCGCTTTTTTTAATTATATCTATTTCATATTCCTCTTCAAAACCTTTTTTAATTCTCTCTCTGGTTTTATTTTTATCTGATAATTTTATGTAACTTGTTATATCAGTTCCAATCATATCCTCTTTGATATATCCCAGCATCTCACAAATTCTCTTATTAACATTAATAATTATCAAGTCCTTAGATATGACAATTCCTTCTAATGCAGCTTCTGATAAAGCTTTGAATCTAAGCTCACTATCTTTAAGTTCCTCCTGTGTTTTTATTCTTTCATTTATTTCTCTTTTTAATTTTCTGTTCCAGAATATGATAATAATCAAAATAATCAGAAATCCTAAAGCTGTAATGGTTATCCATTTAAAAACATCAAGAACATTTATTCCATATTCGTATCTTATTGACATCCATTTATTTTGAATTTGAATTTTTTGTGTTTCGGAAAACAAAGAAAGTGTTTTATTTATAATACTTATCAATTCAGGCCAATCATCTCTTATACCCATTGCAGAGTTAAAATCTTCAAGTTTTGTTGGAGCTGCTACCTTTATATTTGTTAAACCTTCCCTTTGTGATGTATAGCTACCAACAGTTAAATTTCCAATAAATGCATCTACATCAACTTGTGCTAAAGCGTAAAGACAATTTTCTATATGTCCTCCATACTCAATAATATTAATTTTAGGATATAACTCTTTTATAACTTTGTTGATTACAAAACCTTCGTGAAGAGAAATAGTTTTTCCATATAAATCTTTCATACCACTAATAAAATTGAAATCATCTCTTGTAAATATTACATTAGGGCTCGACA
>CAZGZM010000302.1:0-2933 GCA_964529955.1 uncultured Thermotogaceae bacterium | reverse complement strand
TTAGTATTTTAATACTACCAGCATTATAATCAACTTTCATTGTTGTGAAAACCTCCGAATCTATTTAATAATTAAATTTTTTACCAAGTCTTTCTTTAAAAAAGTGTTAATATCATCTATGAATTTATACTTATTTAGAAAAACCTCATTTTTCCAAAAACCATTTTTACATTTAATAATAAGGTCTCTTCCATCGAATCCAATTATCTCTATACTAGAAAAAAAATCATCTCCAAAGACTTCTTTTTTATTTTCCTTTAATGATAGAACGGTAATTTTTTTAAACAAAAAATTATTATCCGATTCTTCAAAGATTATACTCTTTATGTCTCTCATATTAGATTTTATCATACACCTACCCAGTTAGTCTCATCAGCCATTATAAATCCTTCAAAATTATCAATCAGCAATCTTGTTATATTATCAGTAAAATCTTCTATTAAAACATTTTCTCCAATTTTTCTTACAGGAACTATACCCGCACTAGTATGAGTTAAAAATATTTCAGATGCTTCATATAATTCTAATGATTTTACAGGTCTAATTTGCAAACCAAGTTCCATTGATTTGATCAGATTAATCATATTCTCTCTTGTAATTCCAGATAAAACACCAGAAAGAATATCAGGTGTTATAATTTTATTTTTCTTTACCAGAAAAACATTTGAATATGTTCCCTCGCAAACATTACCTTTCTCATTTAGAAGAAGAAGATCATATCTTTCCTTTAATAACTTTTTTGATCTAATATTCCATGACTGCCCAGGAATCTTCAGATATGGAGGAACAATCCAACCTGAAGGTTTTATTATCGGAGAAATTCCTATATTAACCCCAAGCTCGTAAAGATCCTTTGATATATTTTTCAAATGTTCAAATCTTACGAATAGGTCTTTTATAGTTCCTCCTGTGAATAATATTATTTTTATTCTGAATTCACCACATAATTCTTCAAAATTTAATTTCATACCTTCTCTGATTATTGAAAAAAACTCTTTACATGTAAAAGAAACAGGTATCTGCATCATAGAACAGGATTTTTTCAATCTTTCAAAATGTTTTTTTACAGCAAAGGGAATTCTGTTATAAGTTCTTATAACTTCATAAACATTATTTCCATTAATTAAATCTTCATCATATGCCGAAAAAATAGGTTCGTCTTCATCATACCAATTATTACTATAGAAGCTTTTCATCAGAAATCACCCCATCCTTATATACTTTATTTATCTTTGCCAGAACAAATGTATTGGGTTTAAAAACACCTGATAAATAGTGGTAAATATAATATTGATCATATCCCTTGGAATAATTATTTGCATTCTCCTCTACTAAGACTCTTGAAATGGTATTTATGTTTCCATTTAAATATGTTTTTTTTGTTTCCTCTGCTTTTTTGATGAGTAACTTGGCTCTTTCCTTTTTCAATTTTGCATTAACTTTATCTTTAAAGAGATATGCAGCAGTCCCCATTCTTGGAGAAAATCTGAAAACATGGATTTTTAGAAAATTAATTCTTTGAATAAAACTTAAAGTTTCCATAAAGTTTCTTTCACTTTCACCGGGAAAGCCAACTATTATATCTGTAGTGAATGAAAATTTTCTGTCCTTTTTTCTACAGTATTCAACTATTTTCAAATAATCTTCTGTTTTGTAATTTCGATTCATTTTTTTCAAGATTTCATCAGAACCACTCTGTAAAGAAAGATGAAAATGGTTTACAAATTTTTTTTCAAAAAGTATAAAATCAACTAATTTAAAATCAATTAATTTGGGATCAAGAGAACTTAATCTGACTCTAAAATCTCCATCTATTTCTCTAATCTCTTGTAATAAACCAAAAAGATTTTCCTTAATGTTTGCTCTATAATAGAGAATATTTATTCCAGTCAGCACTATTTCCTTGTATCCATTTTTGACTAGTGCCCTTATTTCCTGCTTAACAATTTTTACAGGTTTACTTTTTATTTTGTTACCTCTGGCAAGTCTTATTCTACAATATGCACATGTATTCAGGCACCCATCCTGTATTCCGATAAAAGCCCTTGTATGATCGTTTTTATACTCGGAAATAGTAAAAAATCGGGATTCTTTATCATTTAATTCTTTATTTTCTATGTAATTTCTTATATCTGTTTTTTCTTCAACGCCTAAAATTAAATCAAATCCAAGATCTTCAAATTCTCGTCTATCTAATTGAGAATAGCAACCTGTTGCGATAAAGAAAGCGTTTTTATTCTTTTTTTTTAAACTTCTAAAATGCTGTCTTAATTTTCTTTCAGCTTCAGAAGTTACAGTACATGAATTAAAAATAAAAATATCAGCTTCTTCTCCATTGAAAGAAATATCATAGCTTTCCTTTAATTGATCAGCCATTCCCTGTGATTCATATTGATTTAATTTACAACCATATGTATAAAATGAAATTTTTTTTTCATTCTCCAGAAACTTTTCCGTGGGATGCTGCATGAATTAAATATAATCTTGATAAAACACCGATTAAAATATTATCTTCATTTACTACAGGTAAAACCTTAATGCTATTTTTTATAAATAAATCAGCAGCATAAATTAATGTATCATCTGGTCCAACAGTAATTGGGGGTTTGTTCATAAATTCGGATACCGGAAAATCCTTTACCTTTTGAAGCTTTTTCACAAATTGGTGAGTATCCGGAATAAATGAAGCTGATTGAAGCAAACTAAAATAACTTGGTAGAGAATTTTTAATTATATTTTCTTCACTTATATAACCAACAACTTTGAAATCTTCATCAACAACAGGCAATCCTGTTTTTCTATGTCTTAAACACTGAATAACGAATGATTCCACTGTTTCATCTTTAAAAATCACAGAAAGGTCTCTAATCATAGCATTTTTTACTAACACAATCTCACTCCAATCTTTCAATAACAAAAGATTCTTTGTTTTT
>CAZGZM010000301.1:0-2952 GCA_964529955.1 uncultured Thermotogaceae bacterium | reverse complement strand
CCTGCCATTATCAATGCTTTAACCATAGAGAATCCCCCTTTTGATGAGTATTTCTCTACAATTTTATCACTTATATAAGAAAATAAAAATTATAAAGAATATTATCTTTTATTTTTGAAAAAATCATTTAGTATTTTACTCATTTTTTCAATAAATGCTTTAGAAGAAAACTGATAAGTTAATTTTCTACCAAGCTCAACATTAATAATATTTGCAGAAAGAAGAAATCCTATTGCGTAATTTATCTCATCAAGCGACATTCCCAATCTTGCAGAAATTTCTCTTCTTTCCGATTCATTTTCATCAAGAAATTTTAAAATCTTAAGAGTTTTTTCATTTGCAAGATTTGAAAATACTTTAATTAATATTGATTCAGGATTCTGTTTGATACTAATACTTTTGACTAAATTATATCCGATAATTAAAAGTATTCTTTCGTTGTATTTGTAAGTCTCTATCTCTTCATTTTGTTTAGAAATGAATATATCTCTATAAAGATCAAAAAAGTAATTAACATAAATACCAATTTCTTTACTCTCTTCTAAAACAGTTGAGATATCCATAAGAAAAAGACTTTTTAAGTAATTATCTCCAAGTTTTTTTAAATTCTGTTTAATCAAGTCACTGTAATCTTTATTTATCTGATTTATTCTATTCTCATTTTCAGTGAAAAAAGTATCATAATAATAGTTAATTATTTTTACAATGTCCTGCTTTGTTTCTTCTGGATTATCAAGAAAATCAAGAATATACGATTTTTGAAAAGCATTCAGTCCTTTGAGGTCTTTAAGAAAAACTATTTTTTCCTTGTCATTTTCAAACAGACTATCAGGAATATTTTTTGCATCCTCAACTTGGATTAAAAAACCTAAAATATTTTTAACAAGAACTTTAGCTGAAAGTTCTGAAAGATAATTATTAACCTTTTCAATAGTATCTATATCATTAAAATAAAAATCAAGAGTAAAAGCTTCAAAAATAGGAATTTCTTTAATGAATTTTTTTTGAATATCAAGTATATAATTAGGAAGTTTAGGAGAATTCTCTTCAACCCAGTATTGTATAAATTCATCACGAGAATACTCTTTTCCAAACATCTCAGAAGCAACTTTATTCAAATGATCATTTCGCATCATCCTAACTATCATGGTAAGCAAATCTATCATCGGGTTACTTTTAATGACTATCTTTTCAACTAAAGACATTACAATCCCCCCTAATATTCTCTTTTTCTAATTTTTCTTTCAGTATCCCTTTTTTGAATTGTCTCTCTTTTATCGTATAATCTTTTTCCCTTTGCTAAAGCTATTTCTATCTTCGCTTTTCCCTGTTCAGTAAAATAAATTTTTACCGGAACCAAAGTCAATCCCTTTTCCATAATCTTCTGCTTTATTTTTAATATTTCCTTTTTATGCATTAATAATTTTCTTTTCCTTTTTGGGTCATGATTCCATATATTTCCCTGATTATATGGTGTAATATTTGAATCGACCAAATACATTTCATTATCTTCAATTTTACAATAAGATTCATTTAAAGAAGCTGCGCCTTCTCGAAGAGATTTTACCTCTGTTCCCTTTAAAGAAATACCTGCTTCCCATTTTTCAAGAAGAAAATATTGAAATCTTGCCTTTCTATTTGTTACAACGGTTTTCACTTAACATCACCTTTTTTATTCTTCCGTCTTGATTTGTATAATTCATCTCTTAAAGTAGCTGCATCTTCAAATCTTAATTCACTGGATGCTCTAAGCATTTCTTCTTCAAGTATAGCAGCATAATCTTCACTTTCCAAACTTTCTCTTAAAGCAAAAACTCCATTCATGTATTTATCCTTTGCTTCCTCTTCCTTTTCATTATTCGAAATAAACTCAGAAAAAACATTTTCATAAATTGGTTTTCTGATTGATTCAGGAGTAATACCATTAAGTTCATTATACTGTATTTGTCTTTCTCTTCTTCTATTCGTTTCGTTTATTGCTCTCTCCATTGAACCTGTCATTCTGTCAGCATAGAGTAATACCTTACCATTAATGTTTCTTGCGGCTCTTCCTATTGTCTGGATCAGTGTTATTTCTGATCTTAGAAATCCTTCTTTGTCGGCATCCATTATTGCAACAAGAGAAACTTCTGGCAAATCGAGTCCTTCTCTTAAAAGATTTACTCCTACAACTACATCAATAGTTCCCTCTCTAAGTTTTTTTAAAACTTCTGCTCTTTCAATAGTATCGAGTTCTGAATGAAGATACTCTGATTTAACACCCATTTCGTTTAAATAAGTACTAAGCATTTCTGCTGTCTTTTTTGTCAATACAGTAACTAACGCTCTTTCCTTTCTTTCCAATACAGCTTCCATTTCGTCAATAAAATCGTCAACCTGATTTTCAGCCGGTTTAACAACAACTTCAGGATCAACAAGACCTGTAGGTCTAATAACCTGGTCAACTATTTGAATCGAATTATCTAATTCAAAATCTCCTGGTGTAGCGGAAACGAAAATCACCTGTCCCATTCTATTCAATATTTCTTCAAATTTTAAAGGTCTATTATCGAAAGCAGAAGGAATTCTAAATCCATATTCAACAAGATTCTTTTTTCTTGAGAAATCCCCCCTATACATTGCTCTAAGCTGAGGGACAGCTACATGCGATTCATCAATAATACAAATGTAATCATTGTTGAAATAGTTCATTAATGTAAATGGTGGTTCCCCTTTTTTTCTTCCATCAAAGAATCTTGAATAGTTTTCAATACCTGTACAATATCCCATTGTTGATAACATTTCTATATCGTAAATCGTTCGCTGCTTAAGTCTTTGAGCTTCTAAAAGTTTTCCAGATTCTTCAAGTTCCTTTACTCTGATATTAAGTTCGTCTTCGATTTCTTTGAGAGATTTGTTTATTTTTTCTTCTGGAGTAACAAATTCTTTAGCGGGGTAAATGGTCACTTTATC
>CAZGZM010000300.1:0-2966 GCA_964529955.1 uncultured Thermotogaceae bacterium | reverse complement strand
ATCAGTTAAACTAGAAAAAGAAATTCAAGAACTTTCAAAAAAAGTAGAGATAGAGGAAGAAAAGAAAAAAGAGAGATTATATATTCAGGAAAGATTGAAAACTGTTGTAAGAATAACTCAATACAATCCAAAGGAAATTTCTAAACTTCTCTATTTTACTTTGGAGCAGATTCTAAATATAACAGATTCTCCTTATGGTCATATTTATGAATACAATATGGCTGAAGATAAGCTTGTTTTTGATATATGGAATTCTTCCTTTGAAAATAGTATTGATTATAATTCAAATATAAAGGACAATGAAGCTTATTTATGGAAGAAATGCCTTAAATCCGAAAAACCAATTATTAAAAATTCGCTTGTAAACGAAAGAAACATTGACTCAAATCTGATAAAAAAATATCTTGGAATACCAGCAGTTTTTGATAATACTATTCTGGGAATAGGAATCCTTAATAAAAATATGGGATACACCGAAATGGACATAAGACAGATAAGTCTTATACTGGATTTTTTAAATAAAAAACTTGAAATAAGCAACGCTCAAAAGAAATTAATTGATAATGAACAAAAATACAGAGCTCTTGTTGAAAATTCAAAGGATATTATTTTCTCTACTGATTCTTTCTGGAAGATCTCTTCAATAAACAGAGCAGGTGAAATATTTTTAAAAAGTAGAAGTGAAAAAATAATAGGAAAAAGATTATCCGTTTTTGGAAGAACTCCCAATCAGATGGGGAATTGGGCCTATTGGACAAATAAAGTAAAAAAGGAAAGAATATCGGTAACCTTTAATGAAGAGTTTAAAAACCAGGATGGAGAAATTTATTATTATAATATAATTCTCAATCCAATTTTTAGCGAAGATAAGCTCATGACCGGCATTTCTGGAACCATGAGAAATATTACCCAGATTATTGAAAAGGAAACTGAAATAAGGAAATTAGCTTATTATGATTCCGTAACCAATCTACCTAATGATTCTTTGATAAAGGATGCTTTGGATGCTCTTATAAAAGAAGACAAAGAGCTTTCTGTTTTTTATATCAATATTAACAGATTCAAAGAATTGAATGATATTTTAGGACAGGAAACGGGAAACGAATTATTAAAAAAAATAGCAATGAGATTGACTGGAATCGTTATTCGTGAAAGGATATCTAGAATAGTTGGGGATGAATTTTTGCTAGTTATTGAAAGTGTTGATGATGATAAAATTGAAGAAATAAAAAATAAAATCATTGATATATTCAGAATACCATTTGTTGTTGATGAATACAGTTATAATTTGACAACTTATATAGGGTTAGCAAAATATCCGAAGGATGGTAAGAATTCCTCTGAATTGATAAAACACTCCAATTTAGCTGGAAGCAGTTCTAAATCAATGGATGAAAATACATTCAAAGCCTTTGATAAGGAGATGTTTTCAATACAAAACAGAGATCTGATAATTAAGAACGAAGTTAGGAATGCTCTTGATAATGATGAATTTTATCTGGTTTTTCAACCGATTGTGAATTCAAAAACAAAAAAAATCGAACTGATTGAAACTCTTATAAGATGGGAAAATCCTGTTCTAGGAAGTGTAGCACCATTGGAATTTATTCCTTATGTTGAAGTAACAGGTGAGATAAACAGGATAACCAATTGGATATATAAAGAAATATGCAGTAAGTGGAGTGCTTTGAATTCTTTAAATAAAGATGGGGTGAGTGTTTCTATTAATGTATCACCGGCTCAAATAAAGTATACAGATTTTGTAAATGATATTAAGGAAATTATTAAATCTTCAGAAATGTCTCCTGAAAAACTTATAATCGAAATTACTGAAAGCAGTTTCATGGAAAATTTTAAAGTAGCGACTAAAAAACTGAATCAACTTAAGGAGTTTGGAATAAAAATAGCACTTGATGATTTTGGGTCAGGTTATTCTTCATTCAATTATCTTGGTGAATTACCCCTTGATATTATGAAAATAGACAAACAATTGATTGATAATATAATTAATAATAAAGAAAAGGCAATATTGTTAGGTACAATTACAGAATTATCTCATAAATTAGGATTAAAGGTTGTGGGTGAAGGAGTGGAAACAAAAGAGCAATATGAATACCTGAAGAAAAATAATTGTGATTATATACAGGGATATTACTTTTATAAGCCAAAGAGATTGGAAGAACTTATAAAGAGCAAAAGATAACAGATACACGGATAATAGAAAAAGAACTGGATATGGGATATAGGATTTGGGATATGGAGCATATAGTTGCTGGTTGTTAGCAAGTAAAGTTGTTAGTTATCTAACTAACTAAAATAGTGCACATTTTTAAACTAATAACCAATAACTAGCAATTAAAAAATAATTGATGCTAATGAGGTAATAACTTTGACGATGCTGATGAAAGAAAACATTGAGAAGCAATCGGGAAGCGATTGGGTAAAAATTGAGAATTGACAATGGAGAATTGAAAAGAAACGATAGTTAATTGATGTAATGACGCTAATGGAGAAAAACTTTGGGAAACAATGGGAAAGCAGTAGGGAAGCAATAGGGAAGCGATTGGGTAAAAATTGAGAATTGAAAAGAAAAGATTTGGGATATGGAGCATATAGTTGCTGGTTGTTAGCAAGTAAAGTTGTTAGTCTTCTTTAAATGGTTCTGGTCCGATTCACGATTTACGACTCACGATTCACGTTTTGCGATTTTCCAATCACCATTCCCCAATCACCAATCACTATTCCCCAATCACCATTCACTATTCACTATTCACCAATCACCAATCACCAATCACTGTTATTTTTAGTTAAATGATTATTTAGATATTTGTGGTAACGTATTTTATTAGGAGAAAAATTATAGAAGTATATTGTACTTTATAGAGGTGTTAAGATGAAAATTAAATCTGGGTCGATAAGATCAAAAATTCTTTTTTGGGGTTTAATAGCGGTTGTAATCACTGCAG
>CAZGZM010000299.1:0-2976 GCA_964529955.1 uncultured Thermotogaceae bacterium | reverse complement strand
TTCCGGATAATGGTCTGCTTACGACTTCAAATGTGCTGAAAAGGAATAATGGAATAAGAAGTAAAAATTTAATCATTAAAAAAATTCAGAGCTTTATTCGAAATACTTTTTATTTCTATTTTATTTAGTTTTTTCACATCTCCGGATTTTGGGACAACAGATAAGTCTAAATTTCCAATTGCCAGTCTTTTTAGATAAAATATATTATGATTTAATATTTTAAAAATTTCTCTTATTTCTCTCTTATGCCCTTCGTGTATGACTATCTTTAAAACAGAAATATTTTTTTCTTTTCTTATTAGGAATACCTTGGATGGAGAGGTTATAAATCCATCTTCAAGTGTTACTCCGTTTTCTATAATCTTTATTTCTTCATTACTTACTGATCCTTTAACTTTTGCTAAATAGGTTTTTTGAATCTTTGAGGAAGGATGCATTAAGAAATTTGCAAAATTACCGTTGTTAGTTAATAGAATCAACCCAGAAGTATCTTTATCCAATCTTCCAATATGAAAAACGTTTTCTTCGATCTTATTCTCAATAAGATCTGTGATTTTTTTCCTTCCAAACTCATCATCCATAGTAGAAATGTAGCCCTTAGGTTTGTGCAGAGCGTAAAGTACATAAGATGTATTACTATAATTTATTATTTTATTTAAATATTCTATTTCATCTTTCGTAGGATCAATTTCAAACCATGGTTCATAGATAATTTTACCGTTTACTTTGATATCGCCTTCAATTATTGCTGTTCCTGCTTTTCTCCTCGAAAGATTGGAGTTTTTCTGTAGATATGTTTGGAGTTTCACTTTGATCATCCTCTAATTTTAGATTTATTTCTTCCAAAAATCCGCTAATATCATTAAGTTGGAATGTTTGAAAGAATTTTGCTGTTGCTTTATAAAAATACGGTTTTCCTGGTAATTTTGACTTATTCTTCCTTACCAAGCCCATTTTAAAAAGTTCATATAACTGCGATTGAGCGGATTTTCCCCGGATAAGTTCTATTTCACTTCTTAAAATAGGTCCCTTTACAGCTACAATCGAAAGGACTTCCATTTGAGAATCAGTGATTTTAGTTACGGGACGCTGAAAAATTTTTTTCACATAGTTTTTGACATTTTCTTTAGTATAAAATATATATTTTCCATTTACAACTTTAAGGCATACTCCATGATCAGATAATGAATATTCGGTTTTTAACTCATCTATCAATAAAGATACTTGACTGATTTTCATTTCCATTATTGAAGCTAATTTACTTAATGACAATCCATTTTTTGACGAAAATATCAAGGCTTCAAGAACAGCTTTCTTTTTAATTTCTTCTTCCACTATCTTCTCCTAATTACTGTTTCAGGTTCAAATAATTCGATAAAATATTTATCTAACTTAATTAGTTCTAAAATTGCAAGGAATGTTATTATTATTTCCAATCTATTTTCATAAGATTTAAGTAGATTATACATTTCAAATCTTTCATAATTATGCTCAATTTCTTGCATTCTATCTTCAACATTTGATGCTTCGATATTAATTGTATATACTTTATTTCTTTCTATTTGTTCATTGAAAACTTCTTGGAATATGCAAACCAGATCTTCCGGTATTTTTTCTTTTTTTAAATTATTAAATTTGTCTACACGAGTTTTGGTTTTATTACTGTTGTAAGATGTAAATAGCTGCTGCTTCAAATTAACAGAGATTGTTTTGAATGCATTATAGTCTTCGATTTTCATATATAAATCTTTTTTTGCTTTTTCAAACTCTTCCTCTTCCTCATTACTTAATCTTGGGAGAAGAGCCTTAGATTTCATTTGCATCAAAGTTGAAGCCATAACCATGAAATCGCTCGTAATCTTTATGTCCAATTCCTTCATCTTTTCCATATGTAACAAGAATTCATCCGCTATTTCATTTATTGGAATTTGTCTAACATCTACCCTGTGTTTTCTGACAAGAGTTATCAGCAAATCCAGAGGACCCTCAAAATCGCTAATAGAATAAATAATATTTTCCACTTTACCACCTTATACTTATGGCATCCCTCACTTCTTCCATAGTTTTAGAAGCAAAAGTTTTTGCTTTCTTATTTCCTGAATTTATAATATCCATCAATTCATTTTCATTTTTATCATAATATTCAAATTTTTCCCAAATTGGTTCTAATCTTTCTTTTAAATGCTTAAATAAACATTTTTTACAGTCAATACAGCCTATTTCAGCCGTTTTACATCCATTAATCACCCATTGTAATTCATCTTGATTAGTATTAAAAGCTTTATGATAATCCCAAACTGGACATTTTTCTGGGTCACCGGGATCTGTTCTTCTTTTTCTTGCTGGATCTGTTTTCATAGGAGCTAAACTTTTCCAGAGAGTCTTTTCATCAGATTTTATAAGAATAAAATTATTGTAACTTTTTGACATTTTTCTTCCATCAGTGCCTGGTAATTTTGGCATTCTTGATAACAAAGGCTTCGGTTCCGGAAAAACTTCTGAAAAAGTGTTATTAAATTTTCTGGCGATTTCTCGGGTTAATTCAACGTGATACACTTGATCTTCACCCACAGGAACCCCTTCAGGTTTATACATAAGAATATCTGCAGCTTGAAGAACAGGGTAAATCAAAAAACCTGCACTTGATAGATCTCTGTCCTTTATATTTTCTTTCTGTTCTTTATATGTAGGAACTCTTTCTAGTCTTGAAACTGGAGAAAGCATAGAAAACAAAAGTACCAGTTCAGCATGTTCTTTTATAGCTGATTGAACAAACAAACAGGAAACATTCGGATCCAAGCCAACAGCTAGATAGGATTTTATTATTTCTATTGTCCATTCTCTATACATTTCAGTTTGATCAATATGTGATGTAAGCGCGTGCCAATCAGCTACAAAGTAGTAGCATTCATTACCTTTATCCTGAAGACTTTTCCAATTTTCAAGATTGATTAAATGACCTAAATGAAGCAACCA
>CAZGZM010000298.1:154-2978 GCA_964529955.1 uncultured Thermotogaceae bacterium | reverse complement strand
TATAAAATATGAAAAATTTTTGTAGGTGTAAAAATGTGTAGAATAGTAGCTTTTAGAAGTAATGAAAAAATGAATACAGAACCTTTTTTAAAATATTTGTCTTTTATTTCCAAATATGGTTACAATTATCCACATAGAGATGGATACGGGTATGTTGTATTCGATGAAAAAAGTTCTTGGAATTTTAGAACATTAAATTGTATTTATGAAGAAGAGGATTTTACTAATATATCTGTTAATGGAGGAGTTTTTCATTCAAGAAAAGCATCAACTTTAAACGGATATAAATCTAATTTCAATCATATTCATCCATTTACAGGTATTGTAAACGGAGTAAATTATTCATTCATTCACAACGGTACCATAAACTCTTTTTCAGAAGAAACTGGAGAGATCGATACTCAAAAATATTTTAGAATATTATTATCTAACCTCAATAATCAAGAACCAGAAGAAGCTTTAAGAAACACTGTAAACTTTATTTCAGAAAAATATAAATATACGTCACTTATTTCGGTTCTTACTGACTGTGAAAACATATGGTGTATAAAAAAAGTTTACGATGAACATGATTACAAGCACGATCTCTTTTTAATTGAATTTAATAATTTTAAACTTGTAGCAAGTGAAAAAATTGAAGAGAAATTTTGTTATTTTAATATAAATCCTTTGAGAATCAAAAAGATACAAAACGGGCAGATAATCAAATTATAATCATTTATAAACCGGAGTATACTTTTTTCTTATAATAGCGATTTCTTTAAGAAATTCAAGAACATTTTCTCTTTCAGTTTTGCTTTTAAAACAATATAAAGAAATTATTCCTGGTTGAATTTTCAAACCAAGCGATTTCATAGTTTTTTTATAAGTTTCGTTTTCAATTTTTATTCCCCAATTTCTAGAGTAACGAATATAATTTCTTATAAAATTATCTATTGATTCTCTGTTCTCCTCATCAGATAAAAAATATTTATTTATAAAATCTTCTTTATATTTATTATCAATATCCTCAAAAAATTCTTCCACAAGGGTGCACCTTGCCTTTTCATAGGTGTTGAGATTGGATAAAAGATAGAGAAATTTTACCCATTCGCTTTTTTCTTCCAAAAAACTCATATTTACATTACCCGAAGAGATAATTTTCACAAGAAAATCAATGGACCCTTTTCTGCATAACTTTTTAATAAAATGCTTTCTTTTGTATAAACAGCTATATGTTTTGAAAATTAAAAACATTCTGTCTTTTCTTGATAGTGTATTTAAATAATCAAGATTTATTTCAGCATTCAATTTTTCCTTAGCTTTGAATAATTCTCTTGCAATTGCAAAGGGTAGGTTAATGATGTTCTTTTCAATTTCTATATTATTTATAATTCCTCGTATTGTAATAGAATTAATCGTTTTTTTCTTTCCATTGATTATTTCAGAAATGGTTTTTCTTTGAATACCGGTTTCTCTACTGAATTCTGAAATATTTTCGATCTTATTAAAAAGGAATTTTTGAAGCTTTTTAGTGTTTTTATATATATTTCCTTCATAAATAGTTATATGATTTAATTCAATGGATTTATTAATAACATTTTTAGTCATTTCAATTTCTTTCAAGCTTATTTCATTTGAAAATGCAATTACGAGTCTCGATATTTTTAACAAATCATCATTTTTATTTATAAGAAGAACGCTGAAATATGTATGAATCACATAAAAATATCTTTGGCTATCAAAAAATTTTCCAAAAACCGAGACTGCTTTTTCGATAATTAATCTTGAAAGAAGGGGATGATTTTCATAGATATACCATGCTATAGCATTCAACGAGAGTAGCATTCCAGATACATGTAAACATTTGTTTGAAACTTTATAGGCAGTTATAAAATCTTGAATTCCAGTTTTTTTATTACCCTTTTTTATTTTTTCTCTTCCCAAATTGATTTTAACGAACGCCAGAGCGCTATTTTTTATGCTTTTAAGTTTTAGTTTTCCCAGACAATTTTCGTATGAATCGTTCAAAGAACAATAACCCAAGGTTGTTACAACAACTGAGTCATAACGTATGCTAGGGGGAACATTATGTAGGTTTTTTCTAAGATAGTTATAAAGTTTATCGCCTTTCTTTTTATCTTTTACCTTCAAAAACATATTTAACTTTCTAGAATTTATCAAAAATTCTAATGATTTGGACTTTTCAAACCCTTCAGCTTTTTCAATGTAATTAATAGTTTTTTTGTAATTTCGTTTGTGCTCTTCATGAAGAGCCTTAATAAAGAATTTCCATGCCTTTTCTTCATCACTTGTACAGTTCTTTAGTTCAACCTCAAGTAAATAAATTATAAATGGATTTGAAAAGGAACCGTTATCAAAAAGTAACCTAGCAAAATTAAGCAGTCTATTATTCAAATAACCACCTCTATAAGCAGATTAGAGAAAACCCCTGAGTAATTATACTACAATTTTCAAAAAAAAAAAAAACTAACATTTTTACTGCTTTTATAATCACCATGAATAAAGGAATACATAATACGGAGAATTTGACAATCAAAATAGGAGTTATATCCTTAAAATAAGGGAGGTGTCGATATGAGAAGTCATTTCTTAAAATCGACAAAAATATTTTTATTCTTTTTTGTATTTTTGTCTTTTCAAATATTTTTTTGTACAAGTGTGGTGGAATTTAATTTAATTTCTGGTTTTGATGATTATTTTAAAATTGTATATGATCCACCTGACATAGATAACCTTGAAGCTGGAGGTAGGGGATTGCTCGCCTACGATCCACCTGACATAGATAACCTTGAAGCTGGAGGTAGGGGATTGCTCGCCTACG
>CAZGZM010000297.1:0-2987 GCA_964529955.1 uncultured Thermotogaceae bacterium | reverse complement strand
GATGAATTAATTCAAAAATGGATAGTAGATTACCAACCTGAGTTGTAGGAGAATAAAAATGAAAAGAGCTGTTTCAATAATTATTGTAATAGTAATACTTGGTTTTTTATTAGTTATTTTATATGATTCCATTTCAAAAGTATATCCTTTTAACTGGAAAGTAATCCAAAGATATTGGAAACTTTTTCTTGATGGTTTGTTTACTACTTTGGCAATAAGTGGAACAGCTCTTGGTTTTTCAATAATTATTGGTTTTATAGTTGCGATAGCAAGGAAATCAAAATATTATATATTGCAGGATTTTGGAATGATTTATGTTTGGTTTTTTAGAAATTTACCTCTTCTTGTAATAATTCTCCTAGTTTATTATGGATTTGGATCAATCGTTAATGTTGAAAGATTTTGGGCGGGAGTAATCTCTCTTTCTTTATTCGAAGGTGCTTATGTAGCTGAAATAATAAGAGCTGGAATAGAAGCGGTTCCGCCTGGAGAAGTTGAAGCTGGTTTTTCCTTAGGATTAAAAAATACTCAGGTTTACATGAACATAGTTCTTCCACAAGCATTTAAAATTTCTGTTCCCCCATTAATTGGCCAACTTGTAAGTTTAGTAAAAGATAGTTCATTAGTTTCAGTAATTGCTTTGGGTGATCTAACAATGAGAGCTAGGCAAATAGGAAACCAAACTCTTGCAAGTATGGAATCTTATTTAGTATTAGCAGCATTTTATTTAAGTATTACATCATTACTTTCCTTTGCTGGAAGAATAATTGAAAGGAGATTAAAGGTATCATGAAAGAATCAATTTTAGAACTAAAAAATATAAGTAAAAATTTTAAAGATTTAAGCGTTTTAAAAAATATCAATTTCGAAGTATACAGAGGAGATATAATTGCTATTCTTGGTAAATCAGGAGAAGGAAAAACTACTATTCTTAGAACTATAAATAGTCTTATAGAAGCCAATTCAGGAGAAGTTTATTTCAAAAATAAAATTGTTGGAAAATCAAATAAAGAAATTAGAAATTTTAGAACAAAAATTGGATTTGTTTTTCAACATTTTAATTTAATCAGTAATTTAAACGTACTTGAAAATGTTATGCTTGGCCCTGTTAAATCAAAAAAATTAACTAAAAACGAAGCTAAAGAAATAGCCTTAAAAAAGATTAAATTGGTAGAAATGGAAGATAAAATTAATAGCTATCCTGATAATCTTTCTGGTGGTCAAAAGCAAAGAGTTGGAATTGCTAGAGCGTTGGCTATGGAACCCGAAATAATACTTTTTGACGAGCCAACCTCAGCACTTGACCCATCATTAGTCGGCGAAGTGATGAAAACAATTAAGAAATTATCTTCTGAAGGAATTACTATGATTATAGTTACTCACGAATTAGCTTTCATAAGATCTATAGCAAATAGAATTCTTTTTTTATCTGGTGGAATTGTAAAATACGATATCAAAACCGAAGATTTTTTTAATTCGAATGAACCACTTATCAACGATTATTTAAATATTTTCGTATATGAAGATTAATAATTATTCTTTAAAATATCACTGTATTTTTTATCAATTTCTTCTTTCTTTGATTTAACTTCATCCAGTTTTCCTTTACAATTTGCAATAAGTTTTATTGTTTTTTCATATACTTCTAATCCTAATTCAATATCAATATCTTCTTTTTTTTCTTCAAAATATTCTGTTAATTCCTTTATAATTTCGAGAGATTCATTAAAAGATAATTTTTTAATTTTTTCTTCGTTAATTTCTTTAAGGATTTTTTTAATTTGATTATTTTCAACACTCATATAAACTCCTCTATTAACATTAATTTTTTTTCTTATCTGTAATTTTAGCTTCAAAAACCAAAGTTTCTGTAATAATTTTTATTTTATCATCTATTTTTATACTATCTAGATTTTCAATGGAATGATTATTTAAATTATACAAATATCCTAGATTTTTCTTTGGAAATAAACTTTTTAAAAAATAATCTGTCATTTTTTTTAAATTTACCAGATTTCTTAAATTGTTTTTTATTGTTTCGATCATGACTCCTTCAATTCTTTTAGAATAGTTTTCAATATCTCTACTTTTTTCTAAAAAAATAGAATTATATTCTTCAAAGATATTTAAAAACATTTTTAGTTTATATAAAGATTTATTAAACTGATTTATTAACAAGTTATTTGTTTTTTCTAATTTAGAATGCATATTCAAGCTATATGTCAACGATGATAATGAATTACTTAAAGAACCTAAATAATAGTTAATTTCTTTAGAATATACATCCAGCAAGTAATCTATTTCCTTTACTTTTTGAATTTTTAAGGTCTCTTTATAAGCAGTATCTTTTTTATTTATAAAGGATAAAAATGTTTTAAGGAAACTCTTTTTTAACGAAATATATTCTTCAATATATTTATTGTTTACTATTGATATTTCATAACCTAATACAGATGGAGTATTAAATTCTTTTTTTGAAACAATGTCTAATAAACATGTATCTTCGGTGTGTCCTATACCAGTGAAAACAGGAATTTTTGATTTAATAATATGTAAAGCACACTTTTCATCTTCCAGATAAAGAAACGAACTTTGAGATCCTCCTCCTCTAACAATACAAATAATCTGAGCTACTTTTTTCTTATTAATACTTTGAATTGCATCAATTATAGTTTCTGAAGCTTTAGTTCCTTCAACTGAAATGGGATAAAAATGTATATTAGGTATAATTATACTTCTTTTTAAATTATTAACAAAATCATTTAATCCTCTCGTATTAGGAGAACCACATACAGCTATTTCAAAAATAGGCTCATTTAAATCTTTTATATTAATAATCTTCTCAATTGGAAATAAATTCATTTCTGTAAATTTTTTAATGATTTTTTCTCTTTTTAGCTCTATAGAACCCTTACCTGATGGTTGAATATCGTATGCATCTATAACATATTTGTTCTGAGTAACTCTAAATTTTAAAAAACCTTCAA
>CAZGZM010000296.1:0-2987 GCA_964529955.1 uncultured Thermotogaceae bacterium | reverse complement strand
TGACAGAGGAAGAACTGCGTGAACGACTGAATCTGTTAAGTAAAATATTCCTTTCTTTTTGAGTTTCAATGATTTGATAGTTTTTTAAAGAATATTTTTTATATATAAAAATCCCAAAAATGATTAAAATTATTGAGATTCCTACACATGCATGCGTATTCCGGAGCATGTTGACCCCTGCTTCCGGGCCATGCTGACCCCCTTTTTTGATTTAAACTATGGCATAAATTTATTATAATTTTCTTAAACTATTCTCACTTTTTAATTCAAATCTGTGTGCAGTATGCACAATTCTGTCAAGGATCGCATCTGATGTGAGATTTCCTCCCAGTACTTCATGCCAACCTGAAACAGGTAATTGTCCAACAATAATAGTAGATTTCAAGCTATGCCTATCTTCAATCATTTCCAACAGATCATTTTGTTGTTGACCCTTAAGTGTCTGTAATCCAAAATCATCTACAACAAGTAAATCCAGTTTTGCAATGCGATTAAAAAATTTTCCGGCAATACCTTCTAGCCTGGCAACCTTTATTTGTTCCAGGAGTTTGTAAATATTATAGTATCCAACTTTGTATCCCTGGGAACAAGCCTGGAAACCTAAAGCAGAAGCTAAAAAACTTTTTCCACTTCCGGTAGCCCCGGTTATAATAACAGCTTCTCCTTTTTCTATATATTGACCTGTTGCCAATGTCTTTAACATACTTGACATTATTCCTCTTTCAGGATTAAGATATAGATTATCTAATGAAGCCTGGTATCTGAACTTCGCTCTTTTTAGGAGCCTTTCTGTTCTTCTAATTTGTCTTTCATCCTTTTCTGATTGTAAAAGCAATTGCATTCCATCAGGAAAAGTTACAGAATCAGTTTTGCGCATTTCATAAAGTGCCTGCCACTGCTTAGCCATGCCAGAAAGCTTTAAATTGTTGATTTGTTCTAAGATTTCATCCATAATAATTTTGTCTTTTTGTGTTTGTTAACCTGTTATATTTCATGTTTTTATTTTATTTAAAATAGCCACTGCCACGAAGATTTTCCTCGTCTTTATATTGTATTTCCTCCTGGTATTCGGATAAAACATCCTGCTTATTTTTTGCATGGAAAAGTAAATTTTTTATTCTTTTAGGACTGAAAATAGAGAACCGTAAGGCTGTGTTCAAAGCAAAGTTGTAAGACTCTACATCCTTGTCTTTATCTATGGCTAAAAGCTCATTACATCTGCAATACCAATACTCAGGAGGACTATTAGTTTCTTCAAATATCTTTTCAAAAAGATTCCCAAGTAAAGGTGATTTTTTAAATCCCTTTTCAATATATTTTTGAGGAGAACGACTTAAATAAGCCAAAGAGTTTGATGCAAGATGTTCATCTTTTGTTTTATATTTCCATCCGGGAGAACGCAGATGAGATGATAACATATTCCCGTTTAGGTAGGTTTTTAATATTGTCCTGGTATATTCAACTGTTACTTTTTTCCCAATATATTGATATGGTACAGAATAATAACATTGATCCTTTCTTAAATAAACATGACAGTTTTCCTGTACTTTAAGTTTTGCCATATATTTAATCTCAAAATTATTTCCAGGAAGTGGTTTAAGCGATTCTCTTTCTTTACTTAAAAAGAGCTCTTCTCTACTATATCCTCTTTGTTGCATCCTTGTCTGGTTATGCTGTTGTGTATATTTTCCAATCGCTTCGTTTATTTCATTTAATGAATAGAAGACCTGGTGTCGCATTCTGGCATATACCCTGTTATAGATTATACTCACTATATTTTCTACCTTCGCCTTATGTTTGGGTTTTCTTGGATACGTTGGGATAACAACCGCATCATAATGAATTGCTATCTGAGAAAAAAGTTCGTTCAGTTTGGGCGTATGGCCACAGGAGGCCGTTATTACTCCAGCCTTAAGATTATCTATAACAATAATTTTGGGAACGCCTCCCAGGCTATTAAAACAACTCATTAAAGCAAAAGCAAAATCTTCCTGGCTTTGGGTAGGTACAGCCAGTGCGTAGGTATAATCTGAGTATGGAAGACATGCCACAAAAACATTAACTTCGATAATCTCTCCGGTCGCTCTGTCTATATACGATAATTTATCTCCGGCAAAATCTAAAAATATTTTTTCTCCCGGAACAAATTTATCTGTAAGTACGGTTACAACATTTGGCTTTTTCAACATAGCCTGTTGTAAATGATAACAAAACTGGGAATACTTATAACCTGAAGGTTCCTGTTCTATGTATTCGTTCCATAACAAAGTTTTTGTTACATGAGGATTATTTAGCTCCCCTAAATAATAGGGAACTAATTCTTTAAATCGTTCATAACGTTCATCTTTATATGCCGGATTTCCCGGATTAAAACGCTGTTCAAGAACAGGACCGTCCAAACTAATTAGTTTTGCTAATGGCAAAGGATCTTTTTCTGCCATATCAATATACCTCTTTACAGTATTTCTACTTATACCAACGTTTGAAGCTATGCGTTTTTTCCCAATACCTTTTTTGTATTCCCTAAGAACTTCTTTTATTACTGACATTGAACTTGTTTTACCGGCCATAGTATATTTGTTTTCAATTATTAAATTTTCTGTTGAATCACAAATATAAAATAAACCATTTTTCAAGGGGGTCAACATGCTCCGGAATTTATTGAAAGACAAAGTACTATATAAGCAATATAGGGGGTCAGCATACTCCGGAATTTGTTTGTTTTTTACCCTTTTTATCCATGAGGGGTCAACATGCTCCGGAATCAATTTTAAAAAGCTTCCAACCCTTACGTTTTTATTGCAAAATGATAATTTTCCTTGCATCTTATCCCTGTTTTATGGGACAACATGAACAAAATGACAGTAAAATTCTATCTGTTTTTTGCTGTTATTTTAACTCGGAAGGGGGTCAACATGCTCCGGTGTATGTACCTGGCAATAACCCCGGGAAAACCTCGTGAAAACCTGAAAATAGAGAGGCCTTTT
>CAZGZM010000295.1:0-2989 GCA_964529955.1 uncultured Thermotogaceae bacterium | reverse complement strand
AATAAAACTGCATTAATCACTAGTTTTCTTCAGGAAATGGGAATGACCAGAGAAGAATTGGGATCAATCTTTGAAGAGAATAAAAGTGATTAAAAATTATTTATCTGTTTACTAATCTTTTGTATGTAAATAAATTTATTAATCAAACGATGAAAATATTTTTCAGATAAATTGTTTAATGATAAGAATTTGAATTGAAGAATTTCCAAAATGATAATAAACGCAAAATTTTATTTGAAATTTTAAAATGAAACTTTTTGAATCTCTGAGTAGATTTTGTAGTTGTTTTTACCAACTTTTTTTGCTCTGTACATAGCTTCATCTGCAAGATGTATAAGTTCTCCCGGTTCCTTGGAATCTTCTGGAAATATTGATATTCCAATGCTGCACTGTATTTTTAATAGTTTTCCCTGAATGTTTAACGGTTTAGTGAATTGATCCATTATTCTTTGGGCAATTTTTTCAGCTTCTTCAGAATTTTTTAGTTTAGGACTTAGTAAAACAAATTCATCTCCAGCATACCTGGCAAGGAAATCCGTTTCCTTGATGCAGTTTTTCAGTTTTTTTGTGAATATTTGAAGTGTTTTATCACCCATGTGATGACTATAACTGTCATTAATTTGCTTGAAGTTGTCTATATCGATGAAAAATGTTCCGATTATTTTTTTAGTTTTCCTTGTTTTTTTGATTTCATAATAGAATTTTTCAATTAAAAAGTCTCTATTTGGTAAATTTGTTAGTGTATCGAAATGAGCTCTATATTCCAATTCCTCAGCTTTCTGTTTTTGAGCAGAGTAGTTCTCAATTGTTCCTATTGCTTTTTTTGAATTGCTGCTTTTATCACAATATAATTTCCCCCTTTGATAAAGCCATATGTAATCTCTTGATAATGTTTTTATTCTGTAGGATAAATCTAGGTTATGTGAATCATATATTTTGTAAAATTCATTTTTTGTAGCGATTATATCATCTGGATGGAGCATATTATAAAATGTATCTATTGTATATTCAAAGTCTGATGTGTCAATGTTGTTTGATTTTAACCAGTTTTTCTGAATACTAATTTTTTTACTTTCAATATCATATTCCCAAATGGACCTTTCTGATGCAGCTAATGCTAATTTAAGCCTTTCTTCTTTTAGTTCAAGCATTTCGTTAGCTCTTTTTAATTCTTTTTCCTTTTCAATTAACTGTTTGTTAGTTTGGATTATTTTTGTATTTTTTCTGCTTATTTGTTCAGTTTGTTTATCTACAATTCTCTTCAATTCTATTAAATTGTTTCTAAGTTCCTTTTTTTCAATTTTCGAGTAATAACCTTTGTTCATCTCAAAAGCTAAAGAAGCTGCTCCAAGTGTAAAAGCATCTTCTTTTATACTTGTGAATACTACTTTATAAGTATCTATTAATGGGTCTACAACATTGTTGTTTATAAAGGCTTTTATTTCTTTTAGAAAGGGTTTGTAAAGATGCGATAAATGACCACTAATTATTATTTTTTCTGGATTGAATACATTCACTAAATAACTTAAGGCTATGCCAATGAAATAAACTGCTTTGTCTATTATTTTTTTTGAAAGTTCATCATTTTTTTTATATCCTTTAAATATGTCTTCAACTTCCAAAGTATTAGAAACTGCTTTATTGCTCAATATGCTATTTTTATGAAATCCTATTTTTTCCTTCACTCTATTTAACAATCCTTGTTCTGATATGTAACTTTCAATACAACCCTTTTTTCCACAACTGCAAACTGGACCATCTGGATCTACTGTGAAATGACCAATTTCGGTTGCCACTCCATCCTTTCCAATGACGAGATGGTTGTTGCATATAGCTCCAGCACCAACACCAAATGTCAAAGTCAACAATACAAAATCTGAGCAGTTTTTTCCTTCGCCAAACCATTTTTCACCTAGGGCAGCAGTTTTAGCATCATTTTCTATATAGATAGGAATTGAAATTTGTTTTTGAAGTTTTTCTTTAAGTTTGAATCCCTTCCATTTTCCATAATGCGGCGAAAATTTTACTTCTCCGCTATCTCTGTCTACAATACCGCAGAAACTAATTCCAACACATGATGCTTTTCCATCTTCGTTTATTCTTTTTATTCCATTAACAAGAACATCGAAAATTTCATCTTCAGTAAAGAGAGATTTCACTGAAGAATTATATTTTTTTAATATTTTCCCATCTTCATTAATGAGAGCAAATTTAATTACATAGCCGTAAATATAAACTCCGATAACTGTATTATTTTTCATGAATTCAATATCATCTTATCATAATAATTGCTATATGTTAAAGTGAATACTATATTTTTGATTATAGTTCACTAGTTAACAGATACACTTTCGAAAATTACGTCAGTGCTTCCCCATTTTCTCAATCCTACCCAACCCTGTTGATAAGTATCATCTTCAAAACTAAGAACCCTTTGACCATTAAAATCCATTGTGAAATTATTACCATTTGCTGTTATAACTATATGATGTTTTTGAGGATAAATAGGCAATTTTCCTCCGTCTAGTTCTGTGAATTTTGTCCCGTTATATAATAAAGGTTCAGAAGAACCACTTACCTTTCTCACAAGAAATCTACCAATTGTTACATCAACCTGGAAACAGTATGCTAAAATATCACCTGCTGTACCAGTAGCTCTAACATATATCCCATATCCACCGGTACCAGAGGAGTAATCTGCAGTGACATTTATTGTATAATCTTCTGCTGTTTCATCTCCGTTGAAAATTCCTCTTGATTGAGAACTATCTGGTTCTATTGATCCATCTTCGTTAAATTTCCATTTTCCAGAAACTGATGAAAAAGTTTCTGATTCAGTTGTTTTAATTAAATTTCCAGCTCCAGGACCAATCAATCCATTTTCACTAAAGGTCAATACATACTTTGCTACCATGTTTTCAAATGAATCTCTGCCATTTGATAAAAAAGCATATTCAGCATCCTCTGGGATTGTAGATGAAACATTTGG
>CAZGZM010000294.1:0-3000 GCA_964529955.1 uncultured Thermotogaceae bacterium | reverse complement strand
ATCTATACAATTAAAATTCCCAGGTAAATCCCAAACCACCTATAAAATAATTGAATGGAAGTGTATCCTCCGCTAAATCATAATCATCGGAAAAAACTAACATTGACTTAGCAAAACCACTAAAATACAAATTATCAGTTATTGGTGCTAAAACTTGAAAACCCATCCCTCCATAAAGATTATGATTTGAAAAATCTGATAAAGAATCCCAGAATACTCCCAGTGGAGTTAACAATAATTCTATTGTTGGGAACTTATCCATTCCATTATAGAGCGTTACATATAATCCTGGGGACACAAATAGTGATGCCTTTTTTCCAAATACAAGATCTGCACTTAGATTAAAACCAGAAATTTCATCAACCGATATATCTAAGTTTACATCTAAACCAGGACATGGGATTTTACTGGTGCCATCAGGATTCGATGCTGCAGCAGCTGCATTTACTCCCAGTTTAAAATCAATTGAAAAAGCTAATGTTGCTAAAAGAATGAGCGTAAAGAATACAAAAAATTTTTTCATTAGTTGTTCCCCCCTAAAACCGTTTTGTTATATTATAGCATTTTTTTATTTTTGCAGAAACTCTACATATAGGGTTTAAAGTTTTTTTATACATATTTGTTGGTATAATAAATATATAAAAAAAATTAAGAGGTAAATATGAAAAAAATAATTTTAAAAAAAATCAACAAAAGAAGAATAAAGGGAGGACATCCCTGGATATATAAGAACGAGATTTCAAGTGTGGATGAAGTAAATCCCGGAGAAATTGTACAGGTTTTCAATTCTTCAAATCAGTATATTGGAAAGGGTTATTATAATCCCTATTCTCTTATTTCAGTAAGACTACTTACAAGAACAAATATAAAAATTGATGAAGATTTCTTATTTCAAAAAATTCAAAGAGCTTATGATTTTAGAAAAAGGTTTTTAAAGGATTCCAATTCAATGAGAGTCTTTTTTAGTGAATCAGACGGTTTACCTGGACTTATAATAGATAAATTTAATAAGTATCTAGTAGTACAGTTTAACACATTGGGGATAAACAATTTTAAGAAGGAAATAGTATCCTCGTTAATTAAAATATTCTCGCCTGATGGAATCTATGAAAAATCAGATTCCGAAATTCTCAAAAAGGAACATCTTGAAAAAAACGTTGAATGGTTATACAAAAATGGACCAGAACTCATAAGATTTAATATAAATGGAATAAATTTTCTTGCCGATACTAAAGGGCAAAAAACCGGTTTTTTTCTTGACCAAAGAGAAAACGCATTTAAATTATCAAAATATATAACTGGAAAAAATTTCTTCGACATTTTCTCTTATACGGGTAATTTTTCATTTCATATGCTTAAAGGCGGTGCTAAAAGGTGTGTTCTTGTCGATTCATCAACTAGAGCACTTGAAATAGCAAGGGAAATACATTCAATAAATAATTTCTCTGGCAGTATTGAATATATTCAAGATAATGCTTTTAATTTTCTTCGAAACTTTTCAGAAAGAGAGATTGATGCTATTGTCATCGATCCACCTGCAATGACAAAGAGTTCATACTCAAGGGGAAAAGCTATTAAAGGATATAAGGAACTATATATAAGTACATTGAAGCTATTAAAAAAAGATTCTATTTTTGCTGCTTCATCATGTACTCAGCTAATTAAGGAAGAATTATGGAAAGAATTACTACATGAAGCCTTTTATGATACAAAAAAATCAGGAAAAGAAATAATATATGGTGGTCAACCAGTTGATCATCCAACATTATTATCGATTTATGAAACTAATTATCTAAAATTTAAGGCCTTTAATATAGATTAATGGTTATTTGAGATTTAAAAAAAATGTATGTATAATAAAAAGAGATATCAACTAAGAGGTGGTTAAATGGCAAACGTATTTGTTGTAACCTCAGGAAAAGGTGGTGTAGGTAAAACGACTATATCTGCTAATATCGGTTGTGCACTTGCAAGCGCTGGAAAAAAAGTGTGCTTAATTGATGCTGATATTGGTTTAAAAAATTTAGATATTGCTCTAGGCCTAGAAAATCGTGTAGTACATACAATTCTTGATGTTACAAACGGGAAGGTAGGTGCTCAAGAAGCACTTGTAAGGCATAAACAGCTTAAGGGATTATATTTACTTGCAGCATCGCAAATAGCAACCAAGGAAATGATTTCACCTGAGGACATGAAAAAGGTTATCAATAGTCTTTATAAAAATTTTGATTTTATAATCATTGATTCTCCAGCAGGAATTGAAAGAGGATTTAGAAACGCAATAGCCGGAGCAGAAAAAGCTATTATTGTTACAACTCCTGAGTTACCTGCTATTACTGATGCGGATAGAGTAATTGGTCTTTTGGAAAATCATGGTATGGATGAAAGCAACATACTTCTAGTAATCAACAGATTTAAGAAACATATGGTAAAAAAGGGAGATATGCTAAATCAAGAAGATATAAAAGAAAATCTCGCTATCGAAATACTTGGAATTCTACCGGATAGTGAAGCGATTATAGTAGCAACTAACAGAGGAATACCTGTAGTATTGGGAGAAGATAATCAAACTGCTATTGCAAAGGTTATCAAAAATATATCTTCTAGATTACAGGGTGAAGATATCCCTATTTCCAGAGATCTAGCACAACCACAAAATGGTGGATTTGTTGATTTCTTTAAACGAATTTTCAAAAGAGAAAGATAAGGGGCTGATATTATGTTTTTTGGACTATTCAGAAAAAGAAAGAAAAAGAAGAAAACAAGTGGAAGCAGAGCTGACGCAAAGGACAGATTAAACTCAATTGTAAGTTCAAGAAGGCGTTCAGTCCCAATTCAGGACATTGTTCCTCAGGAAGTTCTGGATGGTTCTGAAGCTGATGTTAAAAATCAAATAAAACATTATGTTTCTGAAAAATACAATGTTAATGAAGAAAATGTTAAGGTCCAATTCGAGGAACATAACGGATACGTTGTCATAATAACCAATGTAGTATTCCA
>CAZGZM010000293.1:0-3003 GCA_964529955.1 uncultured Thermotogaceae bacterium | reverse complement strand
AAAAAAGAAGGGTTTGTTCAAATCTCCAATTTTTTTACTGAAACTGCTTTAAATGAACATGAACATGCTAAGGTTTTTTATAAGCATATAGCTGAAAATGCTGAAGATTTACCCGCAACTGTCCATGTTGATGCTGATTATCCAGTTGAATACAGAACAACTTATGAAAATTTAAAAGCTGCTGCTGCAGGTGAAAATGAAGAATGGACAGAATTATATCCAAAATTTGCTGATATTGCAGAAGAAGAGGGCTTTAAAGATATCGCCAACTCCTTCAGGCAAATTGCAAAGGTAGAAAAAGAACATGAGAAGAGATACCTAAAATTAGCTGAAAATATTGCAAATGGTCAAGTATTCAAAAAAGATGAAAAGGTTCTTTGGAAATGTAATAATTGTGGATATATACTCGAAGCCTTTGCTGCTCCTGAAATTTGTCCTGCTTGTAAACATCCAAAAGCACATTTCGAGGTACTTGCTGATAATTACTAATTCTACTTTAAATTCTTTCTCAAACCACATACTTTAGAGTGTGTGGTTTTTTCTTTTATGGAACATATAAAAATGTTATTATTCTATAAAATATTCAAAAATCTTAAAAATGAGGTGCATCATGAAGAAAATATTACCGTTATTACTTATTTTTTCATTATTTCTTATTTTTATCGTAGGCTGTCCTTCAACACCTACGCCTTCAGAGAAATTTACGTTAGATATTTCAACAATCGGTCAGGGAAGTGTTACAAAAGATCCAAATAATGCCACATACACTAAAAATCAGAGTGTGGAATTAACTGCACACCCTGATACAGGTTGGAAATTCAGTCAGTGGCAGGGAGATGCTTCAGGAAATGATAATCCAAAAACTATAACAATGAACTCAAATAAAAATATTACTGCAGTTTTCACTCAAATTATTCCTGATAATTATACTTTAACTGTTTCCGCAAGTCCTTCAAATGGAGGATTAGTTAGCAAATACCCCGATCAACAAAGTTATATCGAAAATGAGAGTATAACGATAAATGCAACTCCAAACATAGGCTGGATATTTATTAATTGGTTTAAAGGTAATTCTTTATACGAAACCCTTTCATCCACTACTTTCAATATAAAAGAAAATATGAATCTTATAGCTTTTTTTGAAGAACAACCTCTTGCAGAATATAACTTAACCGTGTCTGCCAGTCCGAATGAAGGTGGTCAAGTAAATAAAATTCCTAATAAAACAAGCTATACGGAAAATGAAAATGTCACTATTACTGCAACTCCAAATGAAGGTTGGAATTTCATCAACTGGAGAAAAGGAGGACAAATATTTGAAACTGAACAGTCGTCTACATTTAATATTAATGAAAATCTAGATTTAACTGCTGTTTTCAATGAACAGGACATAACTATAGAAATTGGGTGGGTTAATCAGCCTACTACACTAATTGCGGGTTCAAACAACTATACTTTTTCATGGAATGCAACTGTAACTGAAATTACAAAGGGAGAAACTGAATATATCTGTACATTAGATGGAAACGAAGTAACCCAAAGTTTAACAGAATTTACTGCAAATGATTTGATTGTAGGAACTCATACCTTTTCAGTAAAAGCAGTCAATGGATCCAGTGAATCCGAAACTCTCAATACTGAAATTGAATATCTTGGTGATAATGTTTCCTTTGATGTAAATGGAGGAAATTTTTACGTTTCTCTTACAGAAGAAGCTACACCAATTGAAGACGCTGAACTGGAAATAATTGATGGTAAATTTGATGTAAGTGGAGACAGATTTGAAGCCACGATAACTTGCTCAGTTATTTTATTAGATCCAGAAGCACTTATCAAAATCGCAAAGATATTGATTGCAGCAACTTTAGATAACTTTTTCTTCCCAAAGAAATCTGTTGATAATTCAACTTCAGGAGACTATTTCAAATTTTACTTGAGCAAGATAGATCAAGATTACAAACCTTCAGAAATAAAAATTTATGCTAGAGGTTCGTTAACCGATAACAATATGAGTTTCAATGGTCCTGGTCAGTTATCATATGATCCAAATCATCCTGAAGCAGTAACAGATGCTGGAACAATGACAGCGCAATCACAGGTTTACATAGATGAATCGCGAGAAATTAACCTTGTAGGAGAACCAAAATTTACTTTAAACACCGAGGGATGGAGTCCAACAATTACGATCAAACAAGCCAATGATTTCGATTTCTCTCAAGAATAAGAGCGGTTAAATCCGCTCTTTTTTATTCCAAACTAAAAAAATCAATATCAATTTTCTTTACTTTAAAAGATTTTTCTGTATAAACTCCAACATCATTTTCTATCATAAATTCAGTCAATTTTTCTCCGTCAATCAGAACAACTTTACTGCTAATATTTTTAGTATAATCAATTGCTCCCTTTGAAAATTTCGAGGTTGAAATGAATACTCCTTTTTTGCTTTTTTACCTTCGAGAGCTCCAACAAATTTTTGTATTTCAGGTCTTCCCACAACAGCTCTCCATCGTTTTGCTTGTATATAAATCACATCTAATCCTAATTTATCTTACTTTATTAAACCATCTATTCCCTCATCATTGACTTTTCCGATAGCTCTTCCCGCATCTAATACAGATCCTCCGTATCCCATTCTAACAAGAAGATTAACAACTAATTTTTCAAAGAATTCAGGTGGAGAATTCAATATTTGATCCATTAGTTCTGATGACAGAGTACTATTTATCTCATTAAAAGTTTCTTCTAATATTTCTTCTGGGGTTTTCTGAGAAAAAAGCTCTTCTTTTTTAATATTATTATCTCTTTTACCATTTTTAAAATTTAAAAATTCTTTGTAATCTGATAATATTCCATTATCTATTTTTTCTGGATTGGTTTTCAGTAAATCTTTTCCACGCTTTGTTATTATAAAATGCCCTCTTTTAGTGCTTTTTATCAATCCCGCTTTTATTAAATATGTTTTTGCCCAGGCCATTCTATTGAAAAACTTTTTCCCTCCGCTGG
>CAZGZM010000292.1:0-3007 GCA_964529955.1 uncultured Thermotogaceae bacterium | reverse complement strand
TTAAAGTTATATAAAGATAACCGTCATGAATGTTTAAATGAACTAAACAAAAACGAAGTCTATACTGATATAGTTGAATGGATAAAGGCAAAAATATAATTGAGGTGATTTAATGATACATACTCTACAAAGAGATAAAGTAGTGTTTAAAATGTCAAAGGATGTAGAACCAATTTTAAGAGTAAAATCAGGAGATTCCATAGCGATAGAAACTGAAGACTGTTTCTGCCATTCGGTTACATGCAACGAAGATGAGTTAAGCTGTGTTGATTTTAAAAGAGTTAATCCAGCTACTGGACCTATATATATTGAAGATGCTGAACCTGGTGATACTTTGAATATTGAAATAGAAAACATACTTCTTGATGCGCAAGGCGTTACATCTGTTCTCCCGGATTTTGGTGTTCTAGGAAAATCCATCAAAGAATTCACTCCAAAAATGATCAGATTGAAAGATGGCTATGCATATTTCAACAACTTTAAAATACCCGTAAAACCAATGATAGGAGTTATTGGAGTTGCTCCAGAAAATGGAGAAATTTTCTGCGGTGAACCCGGAGCACATGGGGGAAATTTAGATACTCTTCAAATAACAAACGGGAGTATAGTTAAACTTCCTGTATTTCATCCGGGAGCTCTATTATCTATAGGAGACGTTCACGCTTCAATGGGTGAAGGAGAAGTATGTGGTACTGGAATAGAAACAAGAGCCTCTGTTTCAATTAGAGTTGAAGTTGAAAAAAAGAAGATTAATTTCCCGATAATCGAATCTCGAAATGACTATTTTGTTCTATCCAGTGACACAGATATAGAACAGGCAGTGATAAACGCTGTAAAAAATGCAGTTGAATTTATAATGGAAAAAAAGAATTTATCTTTCACTGATGCATACATGCTAACCAGCATAGCATGTGACTTGATGGTCAGTCAGGTTGTTAATCCTAAAAAAACGGCTAAAGTCAAAATCCCAAAATATCTTCTGAATAGTAATTAATCAGATCAAATAAAAAATGTCTCCGTTTTATCGGAGACATTTTATTTTATAGAATAAGCAAACTGATTAAATATTATTCTTCTTTAAGAAATCATCAACAATTTCATCTAAATCAGGTTTTCCAATTTCCTGAAGTTCATAACCTACTCTTACAGCAGGTTTGTCTATTTTCATAACTCTTCTTAAGTCTATTGGAGTACCAATAACTACTAAATCAACATCAGCATTTCTGATTGTTTCTTCGAGTTCTGCAACCTGTTTGTCACCATAACCCATAGCAGGTAAAATCTGATCAAGATGATTGTACTTATTGAATGTATCGACAATTGAACCAACAGCAAATGGTCTTGGATCAACTATTTCAGCAGCTCCAAATTTCTTTGCAGCAACCCATCCGGCACCATACTTCATTCCACCATGTGTCAATGTAGGGCCATCTTCAACTACAAGAACTCTTTTTCCCTTAATCATTTCAGGATTTTCTACAGTTAGTGGAGAAGCACCGTCTACAACTATTGCATCAGGATTCCACTTTGCAATATTCTCTCTAACTTCCTGAATCTTTTCACTGTCAGCAGTTTCTTCTTTATTTATAACAATAACATCAGACATGATAATATTTGACATACCTGGATAATAAGTAACTTCATTTCCAGCTCTGTGAGGGTCAGCAACTGTTATATAAAGATCAGGTTTATAGAATGAAAAATCATTATTTCCCCCATCCCATAAAATAACATCTACATCTTCCTTTTCAGCTTCTCTGATAATTGCTTCGTAGTCAACACCAGCATAGATAATTGCATCTCTGTCGATATGAGGTTCATATTCTTCTCTTTCCTCAATAGTACATTCATATTTATCTAAATCGGAATAATCAGCATATCTCTGTACCTTCTGAGCAACTAAATCACCATAAGGCATAGGATGTCTAACAGAAACAACCTTCTTACCCTTGGATCTTAAAATATCAAGAATTCTTCTAGTTGTCTGACTCTTTCCACAACCTGTTCTTGTAGCACAAATAGCGATAACAGGTTTAGTGGACTTAACCATTGTCTTTTTAGGTCCCATGAGAACAAAATCTGCTCCACATGCATTAACAAGTTCTGCCTTTTCCATAACATACTGATGAGGCAAATCACTGTATGCTAAAACAACCTGATCAACATCATTTTCTTTTATTATTTCCTTCATTTTTGCTTCAGGTACTATTGAAATACCATCTGGATAAAGTGATCCAGCTAATTCAGCAGGATATTTTTTATCATCGATTCCTGGAATCTGTGTTGCAGTAAAAGCAACAACTTCGAATTCATCATTATCTCTGAAATAAGTATTAAAATTGTGAAAGTCTCTTCCTGCAGCTCCTAAAATTAAAATCTTCTTCTTTGCCAAAGCAAACACCTCCGAATATTTTTTAAATTTTTCATAAACCAAAGAGATTTGATCAGTTTAAACTGGTAACTGCAAAAGTGATCAATTCCCAAATATCGGGAAATATACCCTTTAAAGTTGAATTAAAGATTTAAAATATATTATACATTGGTATACGTGAGTATACGTGAGTATACGAAGAATTGATAAAAACAGACAATAATCTTTCAGATTTCAGAAAATATCAAACTCGTTTGTAAGCGTTCTCGGGGAGTATTAATAGATAAAACAATTGAAATAAAAACACACTGGTGATATAATAAAAAATGCATTCGGAGTGTGGCGCAGTTGGAAGCGTGTCAGCATGGGGCGTTGAAGGTCGCTGGTTCAAGTCCAGTCACTCCGACCAGTATAAGATAACGAGCAAAAATGCTCGTTATTTTTTTATATTCGCAATCTCTTAATCATATTTTCTTCGCTTTATAGTTATTATATCTCCGTTACTTCATTAGCATCAACTAGTTTTTAGTTACTAGATGCTAGATATTAGTCGTCCGGTAGAAAACATAGTATTAGTTATTTATTATGCTTCTAACCCTTTAATTTCTAACAACTAATAACTTTTCTTTCCAATAA
>CAZGZM010000291.1:0-3026 GCA_964529955.1 uncultured Thermotogaceae bacterium | reverse complement strand
TATTCAGGATTTTCGAAGGATACTTCCTCATTACTCAGTCCCGAATTTCATCGCTTTCTTTACTTTCCTAATTTCTTATTTTCAGCTTTTCCTATTGTTTCCCCATCGCTTCTCGACAGCTTCTCCATTGTTTCGCTATTGTTCGCTGGCCTACTGTTCAATCACAGTTAGATTATTTTTCTCCCATCAAATATTCAATTAGGTTATAATGTTTTATTCCATTTCTACTGAAATCAAAATCATCAAGTGAAAGCACAATTTTTTTATAGTTATCATTTATTTTATTGAATATAGAAAATTCTCTTTCTATTGTTTTTTCATCTGCTAATAGATAAGTTACTTGAATATATTTTTTTTCTTTATTTCTGCTACAGATAAAGTCAATTTCCTTATCTTCCCTTTTTCCAACCATTATTTGATATCCTCTGCTAAGCATTTCCATATATACTATATTTTCCAGAATTATTTGTATTTCCTTTCCATTATCCGCAGTTAATGCTTCTCTGAATCCATGATCTTCAACATAGAATTTTTCATTTACTTTGAGTACTTTCTTCCCTTTTAAATCATATCTCGGCACTTTCCTTATCAAATATGCTTTTTCACAAGCTGAAAGATAGTTTAATATTGTATCCACGTAAACTTTTCTTCCTTCACTCTTAAAGTATTTTGAAATGCTGTTTGCTGAGAAGGTCTTTCCAATATTTTCAATTGTATATCTGATTATTCTTTGAAGGAGATCAACTTCTCTGATGTTGTTGTAAGTAACTATATCCTTTATAACGACTGAATTGAAAACATCATTCAAATACTGCATTGATGATTCATATTCTAAATCCATATATTTTAAAAAGGGCATTCCCCCAAAAAGAACATATTTTTGAAATAGCTCTTTTATTGGTAGGTGTGATTCATTGAATAACTCTATAAATTCAGAAAAAACAAATGGTTGGATTTGAAAAGAAACGTATCTTCCAGCAAGAAATGTTGATAAATCACTGGATAAAAGTTTTGCATTGGATCCAGTTAAGTAAATATCAGTATCATAGTCTATCTGCAGTGAGTTTACTACTTTCTCCCATCCATCGACTTGTTGCATTTCATCCAGAAAAATATATACTTTCCCTTTTTTATTTTCCAAAAAGTTATGTATATATTTCAACAAAGAATTTTTTTCTGAATACTTCATTCCTTCTGCGGTTTCAAAATTTATAGATATTATATTTTCAGTATTTGTATTTTTTTCAACAATTTCTTCTTTTATAAGATCAAGCATTACTGATTTACCGCATCTTCTTATACCTGTAAGTATTTTTATGATGGGCTTTCCAATAAAGGGACGAATCTTTGACAAATACCTTTCTCTTTTTATCATAACATCACCTTCTTATATTATTTCGATTATATCCTAAACTATTTGAGTTTTCAATGTTTTTATAGGATGTAGACTGAGAAGTTGTTTGTTGCTAGTTTTTGTTAAGAAGCAGCTATCTACTGCTCTTCAAATTCAAATCCTTCATTAAAGGCTTTGAGACAAGAATTTACCACTTCTTGATCATAAAGAATTCCTGAATTTTTCTTTATTTCATCAATTGCAACATCCAATCCAAGAGCTGGTCTGTATGGCCTGTGAGAACTTATCGCTTCAACTACATCGGCAACAGCTATTACCTTTGATTCAAGATGAATTTCATCTTCCCTTAAACCATTTGGATAACCGCTTCCGTTTATTCTTTCATGATGTTGAAGTAAAAATTTATCAACAGGGAAGCTAAATTCGAGTCCCTTTAATAATTCATATCCGTATTTAGAATGTTCTTTAATCATTTCGAATTCGAGATATGAAATTTCCCCTGCTTTGTTAAGGATTTCCGTAGGGATATATATTTTTCCTATATCGTGTAAAAGTGAAGCTATTCTAACTGCATCTATTCTATCATCTTTAAACTTCATATTCTTTGCAATCTCAGTTGCTAACTCTGCCACTCTACTTTGGTGTCCGGATGTGTAGGGATCTCTCATTTCTACTACTTTTCCAAGCGATTGAATAAAAACCTCCAAATTAGCTTTTATTTTATCAAATGCTCTGATTCTCATTTTTTCAGATTCAACAAGCATTTTCTTCTCTTCAATTGCGTTTAAAGCATAACCAATTTCATCCGCTATATCCATAAGAAGTTTTTCTTCTTCTTTATCATTTATAAAGCTTTTAGTTACTGATAAATAAAGTACACCTAATATCCGTTCGCTATATTTAATAGGAATTATAAATGCTGATTTTTCTTTATAAGAATCTGAAGTAAAACATTTTTTACACTCTGAAGCTGGATCAACAATTTTTATTAATTCTTTATCTTCAATTGCCTTTTGAACACATTCCGTATATTTACCTTCTAGTGCTTTTTCACAAATATCTTTGAATTTTTCCTCTTCATTAGCTTGATAGCAAAACTCCGGATTCATATTTTTATCATAGAGAATAACCCATGAATCATGATAACCTCTTGTTTTCAAAAGCGTTTTTGAAACATTCTTTAAAAGAGTTTCTTTGTTTTTTTCCTTTATAATTATTTGTTGAACTTGTTTAATTGCCTTAAGCACATCAATTAGATGTTTTTCTCTTTTCTTTATTTCTACATATTCTGTAATATTTCTCGAAACTTCCACTACTTCAATAACTTCTCCGTTATCATTTTTCATTGGAATAACAGAATTATCCCAATAAATTTCTTTTTCAATACCATCTACCAAAACAGGCATTTTCATTAAGCTTTTTTCTGGTTTTCCTGTATGAAAAACTTTTAAACAAGCACAGTTATCACAGGGTGTATCACTATCAACAAGAGCTTTATGGCACTTTTTTCCAATGAGTTTAGGAATTGCTTCTAAAGCAGCTTTATTAGCCCATTTAACTGTTAAATCTTTATCCATTAATACTACAAAATCTGTAAGTATATTTAAAAAAGATCTGTGCTGAAAATTTGACCTTTTTAATTCTTCTTCTTTCCTGATCCTTTCAATAGATA
>CAZGZM010000290.1:0-3034 GCA_964529955.1 uncultured Thermotogaceae bacterium | reverse complement strand
TTTTTTAAAGTACCAATAGATTCTAAAACTCTTCCATTTTCAGAAACTACATGCATTGCTCTTTTGTATAAAATATGGTCAATTTTTCTCCTGTTCATTATTAAATCAGTTATAGTAAGATCTTTATAATTCTTTTTATTTAGCTCTTTTAAAGCATTGCTAGACTCTTCTCTACGCTTGTTGTAATCACCTGCAACTAACTCATGGTGTACCTTTGAATTCAAAATAACAAGTGAATAGTTCTCCATTTTCAACGGAATATACTCATATTCAAGAGTTTCAGTATCTACAAATATTGCGTTATCCTTTTTTCCCAATACACTTGCCATTTGGTCCATTACTCCACAATTCATTCCAACAAATTTGTTCTCAGCTTCCTGACAGTAAAGAAATTTCTTCTTATCACCTAAATTCAATTCTAACAAATCATCCAATGCGGTAATAATAGAAACTTCAAGAGCTGCTGAACTCGATAATCCAGCCCCTTCAGGTAAATTTGATTTGATTTCAATTTTGTACTGAGGAAATTCAACACCTTCTTTATCCTTCAATACCTTAAAAACTCCTTGAACGTAATCTAACCAGGAATTAGTCTTGCGGGGATTGTTCGAATCGAACTCACCTCTTTTTTCAGCTGATACAACTTCTGTCAATCCTTCATTCTTCTTTTCAATAGAAACCTGTATATATTTATCTATAGCGGCTGGTAAAATATATCCGTCGTTATAGTCAGTGTGCTCACCGATAATGTTTATTCTGCCGGGAGCAATGTAAAAATTTGCCATATGTTACTACACCTCCAATTCCCTTAATTCTTTTGCGGCTTCTTCTGGTTGAGCTGGATTGATAAATGTCCATGTTCCAGTTTCAACACTTGCCATCCACTTCATCTTATCCGCCGTTCTCTTTGGCGGATTAAATTCTATGTGAAAATGAAAATATTCTTCAGTACTTTCTTCATAATTTACTGGATTCCCAAACAGCATCATCATATAAGGGAATTCAGAGTCAAACAACTTATCGTATCTTCTAACGATATCTCTTATAGAATAAGCCATATCTCTTTTTTCTTCAGCGCTCATTTCTGTAATTGATGAAATATGTCTCTTTGGATAAATATGGCATTCATATGGAAATCTAGCAAAATAAGGTACTAGAGTAACAAAATTATCATTTTCATAAACTATATTCTCCCTGTACCTTTTATTTTTAAGCAACGAACATACCAAACATTCATTTGTTTCATAATAATGCTTCCTTAATCCCTGTAATTTAACCTGAACTCTTTTTGGAATAAAAGGAAAGGAATACAATTGTCCATGAGCATGTTGAAGAGTAGCTCCTACTTCTTTACCCCTGTTTTCAAAGATAAAAATATACTTAATTTCTTCATCCTTAGATATATTCCTTACCCTATCACACCAAACTTCAATTAATTTTGTCAATTGTTTTGTTGGCATATGAGGAACAGAAAGTTCATGATCAGACGTATAAATAACCACTTCACATTTACCATAGGCTTTTTTATTTATAAGTAACTCATCTTTAATTATCGATGTAGAAGAATCCCCACTTAATGATGGAAATCGATTATCAAATGCTGCTAAATCATAATCATCATCTAGCTCAAATAGTCCAGGGCAAAGCGGGCAACTATCCTTAGGAAGATTGGGTCTTTTACTTCTGGAAGAAGATACTATTACCCATTCCATAGATAAAGGATTGTATCTCAATTCTTGCATATTATGCCTCCAGTTTAAGGGAATAATTAATAACTGAAAGTTGTTCCTTCCGTAGAATCCATTATTTGAACTCCAGAATTATTAAGCAAATCCCTTATTTCATCTGCTTCTTTATATTTCTTTTCTTTTTTATATTCTTTTCTTATATCTATTAAGGCTTTTATTATAGAATCAGGTCTAAATTCATCCCTTTTGCTTTCTGTATCAAATATTCCTAATATCGGTCCAAATTCATTAACAATTAAATCATAAGCTAGCAATGTTCTTTTTCTATCTTTGCTTTCAATTTCTTTTATTAGTTTAAAAATTATCGATACAGCCTTCGGAGTATTAAAATCATCATCAAGAGATTTTTTAAATTCATCTATCTGACTCTCAGCCCATTCATCTCTAACTGGAAATTCCTCTTCTTTAGTCATTCCATTTTTAAAATTATCAAGAACTTTTCTAGCTCTGTCTACACCTTTTTTTGTTTCAGCAAGAATATCTTCTGAATAATCAATGGGTGATCTATAATGCTTTGAGAAAAGAAACAATCTTGATGCATCTTTACCGTACTTTTGAACCGCTTCTTTTATTGTTATGAAATTTCCAATTGATTTAGACATCTTTTCACCTGAAAACTGTAACATTCCATTATGCATCCAGTATTTTGAAAAAGTGTTTCCTGTTTTACATTCACTCTGCGCTTTTTCATTCTCATGGTGAGGAAAAATCAAATCAGAACCCCCTGCATGAATGTCAAATGAATCTCCCAATATTTCTGTAGACATAACAGAACACTCAATATGCCAGCCAGGTCTTCCATTTCCCCATGGGCTTTCCCAATATGGCTCTCCTTTCTTTGCGGCTTTCCATAAAGTGAAATCTTCAGGGTTTTTTTTCTTTTCACCTGGAGCTATTCTTGCGCCAGCAATCATATCTTCAATCTTCCTATGTGAAAGTTCACCATAATTATCAAAGGATGATACTTTAAAATAAACATCTCCACCAGATTCATAAGCGTGTCCGCTTTCTATTAATTTTTCTATAAAATCGACAATTTTTTTCAAGTAATCAGTTGTTTTTGGATAGAAATTAGCTGGTCTTATGCCAATTGATGCAGAATCCTTCCAATATTCATTGATATATCTTTCGCTTATTTCCCTTTGTGATACATTCAATTCATTTGCTTTGTTAATTATCTTGTCATCTACATCAGTAAAATTCTGAACAAGAATGACATTGAATCCCCTGTATTCTAAATATCTTCTGAAAGAATCAAAGGTAATCGCAGGTCTTGCATTTCCAAA
>CAZGZM010000289.1:0-3042 GCA_964529955.1 uncultured Thermotogaceae bacterium | reverse complement strand
GTACAGGATGCGATTTACCATATAATTCAACTGAAAGGAATATAAGAGAGTTTTTTAAAGCGTATGAAGAATGTATAAAATAACACTTGAGAATGAAAATAGGTTAATAAAAACAGAAAACAGTAATTTGATGGGAGTGCTGGAAGAAATAGATCCTTCCTTCGTTTTCCCATGTCGGGGGAGAGGAACTTGCGGTAAATGCAAAATTTATATTAAGGGAAAAATGAATCCTTTGACTGTGGAAGAAAAGAAAATATTAAGAAAGGATGAAATAAAAAACAATATAAGACTTGCCTGTAAAGTAGAATTACAGGGGGATGTTGAAATATCTTTAATTAAAAACAATGATGAATTTAATTTAGAAAAAAATCTTTTTAATAATATTGTTTTTAAAAGTAGTTGGTTGAATGAAAAAACTATAGAAATAGATTTAAAGGAAAGATCGAAATCTGATTTTCAAAGAATTCAAGATAAATTTGAAAAAGAATTACAAAAGCCTTCAATAAATATTATCAATAAGTATATTGAATTATTATCGAAATATAGAGAGGGAAAACTTTCTCTTGATTTACTTTTGTATGAAAATGAAATATTAAATATCAAGAAATCCAATAAAAAAAGTTTTGATATAAACTATCTCGCAGTAGATATTGGTACAACAACTGTTGAAATTCATTTGCTCAATGAGAGGAAAGGACTTATTGATTCAAGGTTGTTTGTCAATCCTCAAATTAAGTATGGAATAGATATTATTTCAAGAATTGAATATTCATTTGAAAAAGATGGTTCAAACAAATTAAGAGAGTCAATTCTTTCAAAAATAAATCAGGAAATTTCTGAAATTACTATTGATAATAATTTAAAGAATGAGAACATATATTTTGTATTTATAGTTGGAAATACTACCATGAATCATTTGTTTTTTGGATTGAATTCTCAGAGACTGGGTAAATTACCCTTTAATTCAGCATTAAACGATTTTAGTGTGCTTAAAGCTATAGATCATGGAATTGATTCAATTAATTATGAAGCAAAACTTCTTTTTCTTAAAAATATTGGGGGATTTGTTGGTTCCGATACTCTTGGTGCGATAATTGAAAACGATTTATTTAATAAAACAGGGAATTACTTGATTGTTGATATTGGAACAAACGGAGAAGTTGTATTGAAAAAGGGAGAAAATATATTCGTATCTTCAACCGCAGCTGGACCAGCCTTTGAAGGAATAAACATGAGATGTGGTATGACTGCGACAGAAGGGGCATGTTATGATTTTCGGATTGATAACTTAACTAAAGATTTTTCATATTCAACTATAAACGATAAAAAGGCAAAAGGAATATGTGGTTCAGGATATATAAAGTTAATTTCGCTCCTGGTTGAGGAAGGAATAATTCAATCAAATGGTGTTTTTGCAAATATAAATGATAATATCCTTTCAAAAAGGTTAGGTGAAATAGAAGGGAAAAAAGTATTCTATATTGATAGAGAAGGAAAGATATTAGAGAGTTTCAACTTGCTAAATCGGCTATAAGAACAGGGATAGATGTTCTTATGAAAGAAAATGGTATGAAAATAAAAGAAGTCGATAAAGTATTTTTAACTGGAAATTTTGGAAACAACGTTGATAGAACTTCTGTTATTAAGATAGGAATATTTCCTAAAATATCTAAAGAAAAAATAATAACTGAGAGAAATGCTGCAATCTCAGGATTGATAAAATGCATTGTTGATAAAGGATTATATAAGGGTCTAATTCAATTAATGGAACAAATTGAATATATAGAAATACAAAGATCAAAATTTTTCAATGATTTTTTTATAGAAAATATTTCCTTTGACAAAAATTAAATAACAAATATTGAGAAATTATATAATCTAATAAATATAAAAAAATAAAGAGAGAATAGAATAATAAATATATGAATAGCAGAGAATTGGTAAAAAAAACATTGAACTTTGATAATAAAGAAAGAATCCCAAGACAACTTTGGGCATCTTCCTTTATAAGAAGAAAATTAAGTGAAAAAATTGAGAAAATACAAAAAATATTTCCTGATGATATTATCCAGGCACCCTGTTTTTATAGAAAGCACTTAAAAAATGTCGGAAGAGAATATATTGATGAAATATTTGTCGATGAATGGGGATGCGTTTTCAATAATCAAAATTTAGGAGTTGTTGGGGAAGTAAATAATCCCATAATAAATAATTTAGAAAAACTTGTTGAATTAAGACTTCCATTAGAAAGATTATCGCTTAATATTTCCAAAGTAAATGATTTTTGTAAAAAAGAAGATAAATTTGTTTTAGCTGGAGCGGTTCAAAGACCCTTTGAACGTCTTCAATTTCTTAGAGGGTCAGAAAATGTGTTTATGGATTTGCTACTTTATAAAGATAACTTAAGTAAATTAATAACTATTATCCATGAATTTTATATAAAGGAAATTGAATTATGGGTTAAAACAGATATAGATGGAATTTTTTTAATGGATGATTGGGGTAGCAATATTGATTTGCTTATAAACCCAGAATTATGGAAAGAAATATTTAAGCCTTTATATTTTGAATATGTAAAAATAGCTCACTCAAAGGGCAAATATATATTTATGCATTCTGATGGTAACATCTTAAAAATTTTACCAGACCTGATTGATATTGGAATAGATGCGATAAATTTACAGTTTTCAATTAATGGTATAGAAAATTTGTCAAAGTATAAAGGGCAAATAACATTCTGGGGTGAAATCGATAGATACTTACTTGAAAAAGGAAGTGAAAGAGATATTATAAATAATACTAATGATCAAAAAAAATTATTGTTTCACAACGGGGGTTTAATAGCTCAATGTGAGATGTCTGCGGATTCGAAAATTGATAATATTCTAAAATATTTCGAATCTTTTTATTTTTAAACAATAAATAGTTGTAGTTATAAAAAAAACAGGAGCATTTTTAAACGCTCCTGTTTCATGTTTTTCAAAAAAAGATTTTATCTTTTTAAACCTAAGTTATCCATATCTTTCATGACTTTCTTTGCTA
>CAZGZM010000288.1:0-3063 GCA_964529955.1 uncultured Thermotogaceae bacterium | reverse complement strand
TTATTACAAAATTTTTATATGCATTAAATGCAGTGAAAGATCAAAAAGATAATAAATAATAAATTGGAGGTGTTTTTTAATGACAAAGGACGAATTAATTCAGGCAATTAAAGAAATGACAGTTGCTGATTTAGCAGAATTAGTAAAAGCATTAGAGGAAGAATTTGGTGTAAGTGCATCCGCACCAGTAGCAGTTGCAGCAGCTCCAGGCGCAGCAGCAGCTGAAGAAGAAGAAGAAAAAACAGAATTTGACGTAGTTTTAAAATCATTCGGAGCAAAGAAAATTGGAGTTATTAAAGTAGTTAGAGCTATGACAGGATTAGGACTCAAAGAAGCTAAGGAATTAGTTGAAAAAGCAGGATCACCAGAGGCAGTTATCAAGGAAGGAACAACAAAAGACGACGCAGAAGATGTTAAGAAACAATTAGAAGAAGCAGGCGCAGAAGTAGAATTGAAATAAGTAGTTATAAAAAATTTAAAGTAAATAGTGTAAAATAAATAGTTAACCACATCAGATTTGATTATCTGATGTGGTTTTGGTGTGTTTTAAAATTGGTGAGGTGATCTGATGAGAAATATCCAATTTGGAAAAAGAGAAAGAAAAGTATTTGGTAAGGTTATTGAACCTGTAGAAATTCCAAATTTAATTGAAATTCAAACAAAAGGTTTCCAAAAGTTCTTGGATGAAGGTCTTTTGAGTGTTCTAAAAAAATATTCTCCAATTAAATCTCAAGCTCAAAAATCCGATTTAAGAAAAGGCGAAAAGGGTTTCTCCATGGAATTTATAAAAACAAAGACTGGAGACCCAAAATATACTATTCAAGAATGTAAGGATAAGGGTCTAACTTATTCTGTACCACTTAATGTAACTGTTAGAATAGCAGATTTATTTACTGGCGAAATAAAAGAAGAAGAAGCGTTTTTTGGTTATTTACCTTTCATGACTGATAATGCATCATTCATTATTAATGGTGCAGAAAGAGTAATTGTAAACCAATTAGTAAGATCACCAGGTGTTTATTTTGTTGATGAACCTACAAAAACAGCTGGAGGAAATTTACCTCTATTTGTTGCTCATTTTTTACCCGTTAAAGGAGCCTGGTTTGAAATACTTTTAAATCCTAATAAAGATTTAATGCAAGTAAGAATCGATAGAAGAAGAAAAATGAACTTTTTCCTTTTGCTAAGAGCATTAGGTTATGAAAATGATTATGAATTATTAAGACTATTCGAATCTAAAGTAGAATGTACTGATATGAGTCATCTGGAACCATTTGTTGGTAGTATGATTCTTGAAGATATAAAGATTAACAATGAAAAGGTTGCGGAAAAGGGAGAACATTTATCTGAAGAATTAGCCACACTTTTAGTTAATTCAGACTTGATGAGCATAAAAATGCCTATGGAATTTGCTTCAACTACTCTTAATGCCCTTAAAAAGACATATGGAGAAGAATTCAATAGCAATGATGCATATATTGAAATCTTCAGAAAGCTAAGACCCGGTGAAATTCCTAGAATTAATGCCGCTAAAAACTACCTTTATAATTTATATTTCAGCCCCGAAAGAATCGATTTTTCAGAAGTTGGAAGATATAAAATAAATTCAAGTTTAAAAAGAGCTTATAAGGATTACATGATCAGCTACGAAGGAAGAAATCCTGAAGAAGAATTTGAATATTATGAACAAACTCGGGTTTTAACAGAAAAGGATATAATTCTTGCAGCAAGGATGCTTGCAAAATTATTGAAGCAACCTGAACTACTCGATACGAAGGATCATTTAGGTAATAAAAGAGTAAGAACAGTTGGAGAATTGATGGAAGTTGAATTTGAAAAGGCTTTTGTCAAAATTCATAAATTACTGCAGGAAAAAATTAATTTAAATAATAGTTTTGAAAAGATAACTGTTCAGAATCTTGTAAATGTTAGAACATTAATGACAACGTTGCATCAGTTTTTTGCTACCAGTCAGCTTTCTCAATTCATGGATCAGGTTAATCCTCTTTCTGAATTGACACATAAAAGAAGATTATCAGCAATAGGACCTGGAGGTTTAAAAAGGGAACATGCAAGATTTGAAGTTAGAGACGTTCACCACTCGCATTATGGAAGAATGTGTCCTATTGAAACTCCTGAAGGAGCAAATATAGGTCTTATGACTTCAATGGCTACATACGCTACAATAGATGATTATGGATTTCTTTTGACTCCATACAGAAAAGTAAAAAATGGTTTTATTTCTGATAAAATCTCATATATTTCAGCTGATGAAGAAGAAATGTATAATATTGCTCAATCGACAATTAAAATAAATGATGATGGAAGTATAGCTGCAGATCAGGTCGAAGTTAGAATTGAGGGTTCAGTTAAATATGTGAATAAGGAAGATGTTAACTTTATTTCGATATCACCAAAGCAAATCGTAAGTGTTTCAACTTCTTTAATTCCTTTCCTTGAACATGATGATGCTAACAGAGCCCTTATGGGATCAAACATGCAGAGACAGGCTGTTCCAGTTCAGAACCCTGAAGCACCAATAGTTGGAACAGGAATGGAATATTTTGCTGCGCGTGATTCCGGATACGTAATAATGGCTAAGGAAAGAGGAAGAGTCATTATGCTAGATGCGAAAAAAATTAAAATAGAACGACTTGATGAAGATGGAAAGCAGGTATATACGAAAGATGGAAAACCTGTTATAGATGAATACAATTTAAGAAAATACATGAGAACAAACCAGGACACGTGTGTTAATCAGAGACCTATTGTTGACAAAGGTGAAATCGTTGAAAAGGGTACTCCCATTGCAGATGGTCCATCTACAGAAATGGGAGAACTAGCTCTAGGAAGAAATATGCTTGTCGCTTTCATGCCTTGGGAAGGTTATAACTTTGAAGATGCTATTCTAGTTAACCAGGATATTCTTACTGATGATCAGCTTACAACAATTCATGTGGAAATGTATGAGACTGTTGCAAGGGATACTCAACTTGGTCCAGAAGAAATTACAGATGATATACCTAATGTTTCAAAGGATCTTTTAAGAAATCTTGATGAAAA
>CAZGZM010000287.1:0-3077 GCA_964529955.1 uncultured Thermotogaceae bacterium | reverse complement strand
TTCTCTATTCACCTTAATAATTTCCCTTCTCCGCTTTCGTATAGTTCTAAGAATAATTCCAGGTCCTTCCATCCAGGCAAAGGTTCAATATCCCCCTTCAAGCTAACAGTTATTGCTCCTGCAGCCGATGCGTACTTCAAGGACTCATCAATAGATTTTCCCATCAATAGTGATGCTAAAAGTGCTCCATCAAACGAATCTCCTGCTCCCAATTCATCAATAACCGGAACTTTAAATGTTCCTCTTTTATATTCTTTATCACCTTGAATTATCATTGCTCCCTCTCCTCCGAGTTTGAATACGTACATTTCCTTATCTTTTCCAATTTTCTTTATTGCTTTTACATTTTCTTCGAAGGTTTTTCCAAAAAGTAAATTTAAATCTCCCTTTCCAGTAAAAAGGATATCTGATTTTTCAATAAAAGGTAATAGACAGTCATATGCCTTTTCTCTTGTTTTTAAAAGGTTTATCCTTATATTGGTATCGAAAACAACTTTAGCACCATTTTTCTTAGCTATATCCATCGCTTGTAAAGCTGCTGTTCTTGCAATATTACTGAGTGCGGGAGTTATTCCGCTTACCAGAAACATATCAAGATCTGCGAAGGATTCTTCCCTTAAGTCATCTTTAGAAAAAAAGCTAGCTGCTGCTCCCTTTCTGTAATATATAACGGATGTTTTATCAGGAAAGGGATAACTTCTTTGAACAACATAAAGGCCAGTTGGATGTTCTTCATCTATTTTGATATCCTTTACTCCAACGCCTTCAGCCATTAATGTTGAAAGGATAATCTTTCCAAATTCCTTACTACCAACAGCTGTAATGAAATTAGTATTGATATCCAATTTTTGCATCTGAATTATAGTATTTGCTTCCGACCCAGCCACATGCCTTTCGAATAAATTTTGATAAACAAGCGAACCCTTTTCTGTTGGATTCATCTGTATCATAATTTCTCCCATTCCCAATACTTTTTTCATAACAACACCTCTTATTTAATATCTACATAACCCGTTTTAATTACTGCATTTCTAATTTTTTGATAAATTTCTTCTGAAACCTTTACAAAGGGTTTCTTTGGAAATCCTCCATCGATCCCTCTCAACCTTAACATTGCGTGAATCGCAGGAATACTTGATGCGAAATGCTGAATTTCTCTTAAATGATTCACCTTTTCCTGTAAAACAAAGGCTTCTTCATATTCTTTGTTAATTGTTTTGTTATATAGTTCGACTACTATTTCTGGAAATGCGTTTGCTAATCCACAGATAGCTGCAGACGCTCCTACAGGTATAGACGGTACTATATAAGCTTCTGTTCCAGAGATATAATTGAAATCTTCAAATCCAAGATTATTCTTAATTTCATAAAAATAAATCAAATCAAAGGTGCTATCCTTTATTCCTGTTAATCCAACTTCTTTCAATCTTTTTAAAGTTGCTATTTCTATTTCCAGACCAGTAGTTTTAGGATTATCGTATAAGTATAGAGGAATATTAACATGCTTTATAATCCATTCATAAAATCTAACGATATCATCCTGAGAGTAACCATAATAAAACGGAGGCACAGTAGCTATAGCATCTACTCCAGCCTTTTCAGCATGAAGTGCTAGCTCAAGTATTTCATCTGGTTTTGAACTTCCAACATGAGCTATTACAGGTATTCTTCCATTCACTTGATCTAATGCAACTTCTAAAACTTTTTTTCGCTCTTCATTTATCATCATAGGTCCTGAACCATATGTACCACAAACAAAGAGTCCCTGAACATGTTTACACTGAAATTCTATTAAATCCCTATATTTTTTTTCATCTAAATGTCCCTCTGAATCAAAAACTGTTATAAGTGGTGGAATGATTCCCTTCAATTCCTTTGGCATAAAACCCTCCTGATTTATTTAAAATTTTAAATGTGCTAACGAATTTCTAGAATTAGATAATGTATTCAATGAATCTTCACCGTTTTTTATTGCTAATGAAGAAAATAAAATATCAACAATAGCAAGTTGCATATGTCTGCTTATCATAGCATCAGTTCGCATGGCTGTCTCCTCAACATTGGAAAGGATTACCTCATCTGAGATTCTTGACAGTGAACTTCCCTTTGAACCAGTTAAAGTAATTATTTTATATTTTATATCTCTTTTTTGGATGGGAATGACGAAGTCCCTTGTTTCGCCTGAATAGGAAGTAATCAGCACACAATCATCCTCCCTTAATTTTGAAAGTACTATTGCATATGTATGAGAATCGGGAATAAAAAAAGCACTTTTCCCTAAAAGGGATAATCTGAAAGCACCATAATTAGCAATAGATGCTGATGCTCCATGACCGAGACATATAATATTCCTGGAATTATCAAGTATTTCTACAGAGTTGCTCAATGATTTTTCATCCAATGTTATTAATGCATTTTGAAAAGCATTTATACTACTGGAAATTATTTTCCTTTTTACTTCAGATATACTGTCGTTAATTAAAACATCTTCATATGTATGCAAAATAGAAGAGCCAGATATTTCTCCTGCTAGTGAAACTTTAAACTCATGATAACCACTAAAATCCAATTTCCTATAAAACCTGACAACTGATGATTCACTCTTTACTCCTGCCGCCTGAGCCAATTCTGTAATAGACATTTTCAAAACATTTCCTGGATTATTAGTAATATAATCAGCAATCTTTTTGCTTGAAGCTGTAAGTTTTGAATAGTTATCTTTAATTTTTTTTATTACAGGTAAATTGGTAAAAGTCATATTTCATTTATCTCCATTTTGGAAAAAATTTCCAGATTGTGAGTTTATTATATATAATTTCTGTTTTTTAGCCAAATCTGATTATTTTCGTTTTAAGGCTATTATAAGCGTTTATTTCAATTTATTCCTATTTATTTAAAATATTCGGAATATTAAAAAAATATTTTTGGAAAAAATTTTTTCCATTTTTATAAAATATCTGGTAAAATAAAATATATTAAAGGTATTTATAGTACCTAAATTGATTAAAAAGTAAAAAAATGGGGAGGTAAGTAAATGAAAGCAAAAGAGTTTGTAGGAATTATTCCACCAGTACTAT
>CAZGZM010000286.1:0-3080 GCA_964529955.1 uncultured Thermotogaceae bacterium | reverse complement strand
ACATGAGATCCGATTTTTACAACTTCTCCAACAAACTCATGGCCGCCAATCTGGGGAGGTTTAATCTTTTTTTGAGACCATTCATCCCATTTGTATATGTGCAAATCTGTTCCACAAATCGAAGCATTTTTTACCTTTACAAGAACTTCATCGGGATTTAATTCATCATCCATTAGTACTTCTCTCAATAAAAAACCTGGCTGAGGCTTTTCTTTAACCAGAGCCTTCATTTTAATCATATCTCATCCTCCCTAAATTAATTCGTTATGGGAATATTCTATTCTAAATTTTTCAGGAATTAAATTATGATAGGAGTGGATTAATCCAGATTTAAGGAAATGGGACCGTTTATTCTTTTTAATTCTTCTTTATACTTTTTTAAAAGGATATTGACTTCTTCAAATGAAGTTTGTTTCATGTAAGCATTTCTTATTTTTGATGAACAGGGCATTCTTTTTGAATAGCCTGCAAAATATTTTCGAGATTCAATAACTCCTCTTCTTTCTCCGAATTCTTTTGTCATCTTTTTAAGCAGAAAAAGAAATACATTAATTTTTGATATATCATCTATTTCAAGCTCTTTTTCTTCATTTAGCAATCTTTTAGTTTGTATAAAAATGAAGGGATTATGAATTGCGCCCCTTGCTACTATAACTCCCTTTAAAAATTCATTTTGAATTTTATCTAGAACAAATTCGGGAGTATAAAGATCACCCGATCCAAAGAAGTTCTTTCCGCTATCTTTGAACGACTTAGCTACTTCAAATATTGATTTCCAGTCAGCTTCTCCCGAATAACCCTGAACCTTCGTTCTTCCATGAATGTAAATATCTTCCACCGGTGTTTTCACTAACCTATTAACTATTTCAAAAACATCGTTTTGGAAGTATCCGAGCCTTATTTTTACTGAAATTGGAACAGAGGCAGCTTCATTCATAGCATAAAGGATTTCTTCCAATAGAGGAAGATCATTCAATAGTGCACTACCCTGATTCTTTTTTACAACTTTTTTTGCGGGACAACCTGCGTTTAAATCGATTTTATAAGGTTTTATTCTTAATTGGTTAATTGCTTTTTGAAATGTATCAGGGTTATTTCCAAACAGTTGAAGGATACATTTCTCTCTCGGTATAGTTTTATAAGTTGTGAAATCTCCTCTTATTATTCCTTCAGCGCTGACCATTTCTGAAAATACAAAATCAGCACCAAATCTTCTGCAAACTTCTCTCATGGGATAATGAGAATATCCAGCCATAGGAGAGAGACCGATAAGTTTATTCTCCATAATGATCAACAATTTCTTTATATATTGTTTGAGGAACCATTCCCTTTATAGTTTTTCCTTCCTTTACTCTTTGCCTAATAAAGGATGATGAAATATCTATTCTAGGTGAATTTATAATTTTATGAGGAATTTTCATTTCATTACGATTTTCTACTTTTCTAGGAAAAACTGCTACTTTTACTATTTTTAATATATCATCTGAATTTCTCCACTTATTGAAGGAATATAAATTATCCTCTCCAATGATTAAAAACAGATTGCCTTTAAACTTTTTGCTAAAGTGATTGACTGTATCTATTGAAAAGGAAATATCTTTTTTTCGGACTTCATAATCTGAAACTTCAATTTTTTCTAAACCTCGAAAAACCTTCTGTAAAACATCAATTCTAAATGAAGAATCATTTTCTCCCTCCTTCCACTTGAAGGGAGAAATGTATGTTGGAACAATAAAAAGTTTATCAAGTTGCAACTCTTCAACTGCCACATTAGCAATTATGTAATGCCCTATATGAATTGGGTCAAACGCACCACCAAATATACCAATTTTATAATTTGAAATCAAATTCCTTTCCATTGATTATTACTGTATCACCCTCCTGAGCACCTTGCTCTAAAAGTTTTAACGTCAAGTTACCCTCTTCAAGCTTGTTAATTAGAAATATCTGCATATCTCCATTTGTTTTCAGATACTTTGTATAATGATCAACTGCTGGACCGGAAACACTGAAAATCCCATCATTTACTTTTCTTGCTTTAAAATCACTGATATGCGGAACATGTTTTGAAACAGGTTCAACTTCTGGAAAGTTTGGCTTTTTTTCTGATCTCAGTGATTCAAGATATGATTTATTTTCTTTAATTATTTTTACAAGTTCTTCTTTGAGTAAATCAAGATTAAAGCCTGTCACTGCAGAAACCGGTAAAACTGATTTTCCTGTTTTTTCTTCAAATTTATCTATCTTCTCTTTTCTTTCCTTTTCTTCTATGAGATCACATTTATTTCCAACGACTATTTCTTTTCTTTCCAGGAGATCAGAATTATATAAGCCTAATTCCTTTCTTATTTCAAAATAATCAGATAGCATGTCTCTATTCTCAATATTTGATATATCAAGCACATGAACGAAGGCTTTACATCTTTCAACATGTTTAAGAAAATCATAACCCAGTCCAACCCCTTCGTGCGCACCTTCGATCAAACCTGGAACATCAGCCATAATAAATCCAAATGTATTTGCAAGATTGACAACTCCCAGATTTGGTTTCAGAGTAGTGAAGTGATAATTTGCAATCTTTGGTCTGGCATTAGACATCTTTGAAATTATTGAGGATTTACCTACATTCGGGAATCCGATTAAACCAAAATCAGCCAGGATTTTCAGCTGCAGGGTTACTTCGCATTCTTCACCTTCTATGCCCTTTGTTGCAATTCTCGGAACCTGATTTATTGATGATTTGAATCTGGTGTTTCCTTTACCCCCTTCGCCTCCTCGGGCTAAACATAAAACCTTTCCGGGTTTATCAAGATCATCAAGTATTTTATCTGAATTATAATATCTGACAATAGTTCCTACAGGAACATATATAATCTCATCCTTTCCTCTTTTTCCGGTGCATTTACCACCTGAGCCGCCTTCACCATTTTCAGCTAGAAATTTCTTCTTTCTCTGAAAGTAGGAGAGCGTATTTATTCTCGTTGTTGCTACCAGAAACCCGCGATGACGCCCATGCAAAAATTGATGACGGTGACACCTTCTGGCACCGCATGGGAGACCTGGGATGGATGGACAAAAAA
>CAZGZM010000285.1:0-3082 GCA_964529955.1 uncultured Thermotogaceae bacterium | reverse complement strand
GTTGGAACAAATCAGAATATTGATAATAGAAAACAAATGGAAATAGACAGAGAAATAACCTTAAGTACTCTTATTATAATGCATAGAATAAACGATTTGATTAATAAAACAAATTCTAAAGCTGACTTGTTCAGGGGAATTTGTAATATACTTAGTGAAGAAGGAAATTATCAATTTGTTTGGATAGGTAAGGTTATTTTCGACGAAAATAAAAGCGTTAAACCACTCCATTACAGCGGCAATGATGAATCTTACCTAAGAATAATCGATATCACATGGGCTGATGTTGAAAGGGGAAGGGGTCCACTTGGAAAATCAGTTAGAGCTCAATCTGCAGTTGTAAATAACAATATTTTAAATATTGTGGATAACGTTAACGTTTATCTAAACAATATAAAAAGGGGTTATAAGTCCATAGTGTCCATTCCACTTGAAGTTGAAAAAGATGAAAAATACACTCTAACAATATATTCGAATAAAAAAGAAGTATTTAAAAGAATAGAGTTGAATCTTCTTAATCAGCTTAAAAATGATATAGTTATGGGATTGAAAAATTTAAATTTTGACAAAGCTCTTGAAAAAAGCAATAAAAGGCTTAATCACTTAAACAATATACTCAAATCAATACAGGAAGTAAACAGGCTTATAACAAAGGAAAAGAGTAAACACAATCTCATTCAGAAAATAACAAAAATTCTAACCGAAGATAGAGAGAGAAGAGATTCAAATATATTACTATTTGATGATGATTTCAATATAATCGATTTAGCTCAAACAGGCGATGAAATTATCTTCAACAAAATAGTTAATGGATATAAAAAAGGAAAAATTTCAAAGCATTTAAAACAGGTGATCGAAGAACAAAGTATTGTTTTAATAAAGGATACTGACTCATGCTTTGGATGCCCATTCATAGAAGAATGTACAAGATCAAATATAATAAAGCTACCTATAATATTTAACGAAAAACTAATTGGAATATTATCTGTATCTACAAAATCTGAATATCTTTTTGATTCAGAGGAACATGGTTTATTGATAGATCTCACAGAAGATATTGCTTATGCACTTCACAACATCGATGTATATGAAAGATCACTGAAAACTTCAAAAGATCTTGAAAATTCAGAAAAAGAAAAAGAAATGATTTTGGGTAATATTTCCGAACTTATTGTTTTTCATGATAAAAACCATAATATTATTTGGGCAAATAAATCCGCAGTAAATTCTATAGATTTTTCTCCAGAAAAAATGATTGGGATGAAATGTCATAAAGCCTGGTCAGGTTCAGATGAAATTTGCGAAGACTGTCCAGTTGAAAAAAGTTTTAATACCAAAAATACTGAATATATTGAAAAAATGACCCCTGATGGAAGATATTGGAAAATAACAGGAACTCCAGTTTTTGATGAGAAAAATAATATAATAGGAGCTGTCGAAGTAGGGTCTGATATAACAAATAGAAAAAGAGCTGAAATAGAAAGAAAAAAAGCTTTATCAGATTTAAAAATTGCTCTTGAAAAAAATCGGGAAAATTTGGAAATAATAATAAAAACTGTAAGTAAGGTTGTAGAAATGAAAGACCCCTACACCGCAGGCCATCAGAAAAGAGTTAGTGATTTAGCAATAAAAATAGCTGAAAAAATGGGATTGAAGAAAAACAAAATCGATGCAATAAGAATCTCAGCTCTTCTTCATGACGTAGGGAAAATATATATTCCTTCCGAAATTCTTAATAAACCCGTTCAACTCTCAAAAATCGAATTTGGTATGATAATGGAACATCCATCAAACGGATATGAATTATTCAAATATATGAAATTCGATCTTCCGATTCCCGAATATATTTTGCAACATCATGAAAAGATAAATGGTTCCGGATATCCTGATGGTTTGAAGGGTGATCAAATACATTTGGAATCAAAAATAATATGTGTTGCAGACGTTGTGGAAGCAATACAGTCTCACAGACCATACAGACCTGCAAAGGGACTGGAGGCTGCTCTAGAGGAAATAAAGAAAAACTCTGGCATCCTATATGATAAGGAAGTTGTGAAAGCCTGTTTGAAAGTCTTCGATGACGGGTTTGAATTTGAAGAAAAAGAATAAAAAAGAAAATAGAGAACTGAGAATTGATAATAGCAAAAAGATGGATTAGGCACTTTTTTTATTCGATAAAAAACACTTTCTATTTGTTGCATTTAAAATTTTCTCCCTCAGGTGATATATTTATCTAAACTCCCAGCACAACTTCATAATCCAGTATTTTTTTTCGTTCTTTCCAACCAGGCATATGAATTGTAAGGAATTCATAGAAGTCTTTATCGTGTTTTGGATATTTCATATGTATTAGTTCATGAAGCATCACATATTCTATGAGCGGAGGTTTCGCTTTGTAGAGGTAATAGTTGAGAATTATCCTGTTTTTATTCACATGACATGAACCCCATCTTGTTTTCATTTTTCTGATTTTTATCTCCGGTCTTTCATATCCATATTTTTCAATTATTGGATAGAGTTTATCAAGAACTTTTTCGTAGTATTCACTTTGTTCCCTCTTTAAAAATTTTTCAAGTATTTTATTCAGAAGTTCCTCATCGTTCTTATCAGGAGAATAGATAACCAATGAATTGTCTTCTCTTTCTACTCTTTTCTTTTTTGATTCTCTGACTATTATCGCTGTTTCCTTTCCAAGAATCTGCATTGTGATTCCGCTTTTTATAAATCTTAAAGCTTCTACTCCCTTTGATTCCCTGAAAAAGGACAATTTCCCTTCTATCCAATTGCTTTTTTTGGTTACAAATTTCTTCAACCACTCATAAGAAACGCTTTCAGGAGTGGATATAACAACTCTTTCATCGGGAAAAACCTTTAGTCTGACATATTTTATTTTTTTACGGTTTATCTTAATTTCTATTTCTTCTTCACAATTTTTCAAAAAAAGCTTTATACAATCCATTAAAACCTCTTGAGCGATACTTTGACAAGTTCATCGAGAATTATATCAATTTTCTCCACAGAGAGATTTAAATCAATTTCTTCAAGATAATCTGCTACCGTAGCTGCAGCGGCAACATCTTTC
>CAZGZM010000284.1:0-3120 GCA_964529955.1 uncultured Thermotogaceae bacterium | reverse complement strand
TGAATATGATAGGTGCTCTGGATAAACCTTCATCTGGTTATATTGAAATAGATAGCATCAGAACTGATAAAATGAACAGAAATGAATTATCTAATCTAAGAAATAAGAAAATCGGATTTATCTTTCAGTTTCACTATCTGCTTCCAGAATTCTCTGTAATTGAAAATGTACTCATGCCATACAGAATTGGATATAATAAAGTCTCAAAGGATATATTAAATTTTGCTGATGAATTACTTGATGAAGTAGAATTACTCAATAGAAAAAAGGATAATATAAAAAAACTCTCAGGCGGACAACAACAAAGGGTTGCAATTGTAAGGGCTTTATTAAACAAACCAAAGATAATTTTAGCTGATGAACCCACCGGTAATCTTGATTCGAGAAATACTGAAATCATTTACAAGTTGATGAGAAGATTCAATAATAAATTCGGAATTACCTTTGTTATAGTTACTCATGATAAAAATATCGCTCAGATGACAGACCGAATAATTGAGATTAAAGATGGAAAGGTAAATATGGATGTTACTGTTGATAAATATGTGGCATAATCTTGCATACAAATTTTTAAAGATTTCTATTTCAGAGGTGCAAGATAATTATGGATTCAAAATACCAAATAAATAAAGATATTAATCAGGGTAAAGAAACCTTAAATAACTGGCAGGAATTGTTGGATTTAATAAGGGAACTAATAGATGTTCCCTCAGCTCTGATAATGAAAGTCCACGAGAAGGAAATTGAAGTCTTTGCAAAGAGTTCAAACACTGAAAATGTTTACGAAAAAGGTGAAAAGGCTCCCCTCTTTTCCGGACTTTATTGTGAAACTGTAATGGACAAAAGAAATTATCTATTAGTTCCCAATGCACTTGAAGATAAAAACTGGAACCACAATCCTGATATTGAACTTGGGATGATTTCATATCTGGGTTATCCATTAATTTGGCCTGACGGAAAGATATTTGGAACTATATGTGTCCTTGATAATAAAACAAATGAATATTCCTCATTTAAAAAAAATGTTTTAGAAAAATTCAGAAATCTCGTTCAACTTGATCTTGCTGTTTTATATCAGAAACATTTACTTCAAAATGAATTAAAGGTCAGAAAGGAGATAATGGCTGCACTTAAGTTCAGCGAATTAAAGTTCAGGACTTTGTTTTTAACTGCTGGCGATTCCATGTTTCTATTTAAAATAAATAAAGAAGAAAAAGAAAATGAGATTCGAGATGTAAATAATCAGATGTGTAAGGAATTGAATTATTCTAAGACAGATTTAATTGGAAAGGACTTACGATCTCTAATAAAAATCCCAAATGAAGAATATGAAAAAATTGTAAATGACCTTATTTCGAAGGGAAATGTAACCTTTGAGGGTAAATCATTTGAAAAGGTCGAAAAATCAAAAACCTTTGAAATAAAATGCAGAACAATAAAAATTAAGAACGAAGTTTTATGTATGGCAATTGCAAGAAATGTTACTGATAGAATTAAAATGGAGGATAATCTCCGTTATTTGAGTTTTCATGATGCGCTTACCGGTTTATATAACAGAATGTATTTTGAGGAAGAAATAAAAAAAGTAGATAGCGAGAGACAACTTCCAATCTCTATTATCATGATAGATCTAAATAATCTAAAAGCAATAAATGACTTTTTTGGCCATCAGATGGGAGATAAGGTTTTAAAGGAGACGGCTCAAAATATATTAAAACACAGCAGAACCGAAGACGTTGTTGCAAGATACGGAGGAGATGAGTTTATAATCATACTTCCTAAAACACCTGAAAAAAACGCTCAGACAATAGCATTAAGAATTAAAAAATCCTGTGAAAATAATAGTGTTGGTCCTATTCAAATGAGTATTTCCATCGGTTATTCTACAAAAAAAGATCCTGATAAAAAAATTGATGAGATTATTAAAATGGCAGACATTGAAATGTATCTGGATAAGAAAAGAAATAAAAAATCAGTAAAGAGAAATCTAATTAAAACGGTGAAAGATTATTACATTGAAAACAAAATTATCAGTAATGATTTAAAAAAATCCATTGAGATATTTATTAGAGAATTCGAAAACGATTAGATCTCTCTTTTATAGTAGATTTTCAAAATGTTTTTTATTTTTTTGATATAAAATAAAGACTCTTCATTTTTAAATCCAGGCTTTTTTTCCTGGATTTTTTTATATTTTATAAGTACTTTTTCTAAGATCTCTGAATCTCTATACTCTTCCTGTAGATTTATTAATTCAGAAACTTGAACACCTCGATTTTCGAGATCCTCAATTATTTCGTTTTCAAAGTCTACAAGGTCAAAACCCTGCTCATTTTTAATCCTTTCATTTATCCTATCGAACTCATTTTTTCTTTTATACAAAACATAGTTGTTAATAGACTTATCCATTCCTCTCTTCATTTTAAATAGTCTGTATAAAATATAACCCATTAATATCCCAACAGAAATAACAAAAATTATCATATTTCCCTCCATATAATCAACTTATATCATAATGATAGCATCTGAAAAAAATTTTATATAGAAGCAGAAGTCATGATTACCTTTGGAGATTTTGAAAAAATAGATATGAGCGTTGAAGAGATTGTGAAAGCTAAGTTATTTAAAAAAAGCAAAGAAGCCAGAATATAAAATCTGGATTGACTTCGGAAATGAACCAAGAAAAAAATCCAGTGCACAGATAACCGATTTGTACGATATAAATGATTTAATCGGTAAACAAATAATTGCAGTTATTAACTTCCCTCCCAAACAAATAGTAGATTTCTTTTCAGAAGTCCTTATTTTGGGAGCTTATAGTGATATTAGTGTCGTTCTTCTAAAACCAGATAAAAAAACAAAAAATGATCAAAAAATTGGTTGATAGAAGATTATAATTGTTTTTCTCAAAGAAATATTTTAAACAAATTCATATTTACATATTAATATTTTTATACGATAATATACAAGTATACTTTTCATTGACTTTTATATAATCTAAATCATATAATATTAATACTTAAATTGTATTTTAATATATTTATAAATATTAAGGTCTTTAAAATATAAAAAATATTTTCAAAAAAAGTTCCTCCAAAAAAGTCTCGATAAATTGTATTG